>JAUVWK010000004.1 GCA_030604165.1 Alphaproteobacteria bacterium
CGGCCAACGGCCGCATGTTGCCGCGCGGTTGCGCCAAGCTCAGGACAAGTTCCAGTATATCGTTGTCTGAAAAGGCTGTTTCTCCAACCTTGACCAGCTCCTTCTGCAGGTCCTTCCGTCGTCCTTTCGGCTCAGACAAAAGCTCCTGCGCGCGTTTGCGCTCAGTAATGTCCCGTACCACGCCGCGAACCGCGGCTCTTCCCTCGTGGCTGAAGGGCGTGCCGAACGAGTCCACTTCGATGACCTCGCCATCGAGGCGGACGAACTTCATTTCCATCGGCGGCTACGGCAGCCGATCGACCGTGACGCGCTCGATGCGCGATCGGACCGCGTCCCAGCAATCCGGATGGATGAAATCTCGTGCCGATTTCCCGATGATCGCGTACGGGCTTTCGGCTCCCAACAGACGCGCACCGGCGGGATTGATGTACGTGATCGTGCCGCCGCAATGGACCCAGATGAGATCCGGAGCCAGCTCGACCAATTCTCGGTAGAGGTGCTCGCTTTCGCCCAGTGCCCGCTCAATATGCTTGCGCTCGGTGATGTCCTGGTCGGTGCCGTTCATGCGGATCGGCCTGCCGGACTCAGCGAATTCGGCCTTCCCTAGACCGTGCATCAAGCGTATGGCGCCGTCGGGGCGCACAATCCGGTATTCGATGTCATAAGGAACTCGTTTTTCGAGAGCGTCCCGGACCGCTACCTTGACGGAGTCCCTGTCCTCGGGGTGAATCAGCGAGAGAAACGCGTCGTAAGTGATTGCAAAGGCGCCATTTTCTTGGCCAAAAATGCGGTAATGCTCTTCAGACCAATAGATTTCGTCGGCAACGATATTCCAATCCCAGTTGCCGAGGCGGGCAATGCGTTGCGCCTTGGCGAGGCTCCCCTCGCTGCGCCGCAAAGCCTGTTCGGCATGCTGGTATTCAGTGACGTCTCGAACCGTGCCGCTCATTCGAAGCGCCTTGCCGGCGTCATCCAACTCGGTTTCGCCATGGTCGTGAACAAACCGGATCATCCCGTCGGGGCGGACGATTCGGTATCTCGCGTCATAAGGAGTCTTGGTGTCGAGGGCCCGCTGTACTGCCTCTGCGAATGACTCTTTGTCCTCGGGGTGAACCAGCGTGAGGTATTTTTCGTAAGTGACTAGAAAGAAATCTTTTTCTTGACCGAAAATGCGATAGTGTTCGTCAGACCATGTGATCGTGTCGCTCAGAACATCCCAGTCCCAGCTGCCAAGCTGCGCGATACGCTGCGCCCTGGCGAGGCTCGCCTCGCTGTGTTGAAGCGCCTCTTCGGTCCGCTTGCGGTCAGTGATGTCGATCAGATATTGCAGGACGCCGCCATCCGCCGTCGGATAATCCCTCGTCTCGGTCCAGCTGCCGTTCCGAAACTGGAGTTCGAACGGCACTCTCGCCTTGTTGCCTTTAAGACGCTGTTCGATATGGGCGCTCAGTTCGGCGTTGGACGAGGCCCACTCGCCACGGTCGTAGCCGGCGCGCACCAGATCCTCGTAGTGCACGCCGGGAACGATCAGATCGGAAATCGATTCGTGGATAGCGCGGTAACGCTCGTTGCACAGAACCAGGCGGTCTTCCGCGTCGTAGAGCGCGATACCGTCTGAGGCCTTCTCGATCGCTTCGACTAGGCGCTGTTCCGCGTAAGTGGCCCTGGCCTCGCTCTCCTTGAGGGCCTGCTCGACCCGCTGACGCTCGCTGATATCGATGACGACGGAAAAGTAGCCCTCGACCGTGCCATCTTGGGAAAGGTGTGGAACGTACGACCGTTGCACGACACGAGAATCTCCGTGTTTGTAGGGTACTTCGTCCACGCACGTATTTGCTTTGCCGGACAAGACCATATCGATATTTTTCTCGATCAGCCGATAAGCAGGCTCGCCAGATATTTCTCTAATATGACGACCGACGATCTGCTCACTCGAAAGGCCAAACCAATCCTGATATTGCTTATTTCCGAACCGATAGCGCCGATCCTTGTCGACATGCGCGATCAGCGCCGGCACGGCGTCGATGATAAGCCGGAGTTGCGACGCACTCCTGTCCGCAATCTGCTCGGCCCGCCGGCGCGCGGCAATCGAATGTCGCAGCAAAAGGCCCGGAACGAGCAAGGCGAGGGCCGCGACTATGGTCGCCATGCCCACGATCTGCCAGCGCCCCGTCTGCGCCGCCTTCTCGGAATCGGCCGCCACAAGCGGAAAGATCAGCTCTTCAAGCGCGAATTCCCAGGCCGCCGAGAGCCCCAAAACCGAGAGCAGGATCAGGCCTATCAACAGGGAAACATGAGAAATTTTCATGACTCAATCCACTGCGGCGCGAGCCGCGCCGGCTCCAAATTTGGCAGTGCGTAGGTGCCAATCGTCCTTTGTCCGGCGCCTTGACGCCGCCGTGTTGACGATCACGATATTGCAATTGAACCAGAGATCGGCACCGGGCTCAATTGCCAAACCGGCCTCCGACGCGCGCGGCGCGACAAATCGGGTCGAATCAGATAGATCGAAGCGAGTTGCGGTCGCCCGATCCTGGGCGCTGGCGGCCCGTCCTTCGATGGAGCGCCGCCACGGCCTCCAGGGCTACGGATTTCGGGATCCGTCGGTCTTTGAAGTGCTGCCGCGCACGCTGGTCGCGCCCGACGTGTGACAGGATGCGTGGCAGGTTGGCGTAAAAGCTCAACAGCTCTCCCAGGGAAACCGGGCCACTCTCGACGCGGGCCTCAATGTTGGGCCAGAGTCGCGTCAAGTGGCTAGGTTTGACCCAAACCTCCCGCCACCCCGGTTCGCCGAAGATCAGATCGAACAATTGGTCGGGACGGTCGGTGTGATACTGGCTGAGCGCGTAGGCCAGGGGCATGATCGGCGCGCGGCCTTCGTTGCCGGCGCGTGACTCGCGGCCCGTGGCGTAGATCTCGGCGCTCTTTAGGCGCGCGAGAACCGCGTCGCGTGCCTTGGCAACATCGCCACTGAAATAGGCCTGCGCGACCCGCTCAATCGCTTGGGATAGCGGAATTTCGGCAAGCCTGGTCGGTCGGTGCTCCACGGGAGCGATGGTCCCATTGTCCGTTTAGGGAAGTCCTACCGATTGGCCCTGAACTCGAGGCGCATTGCGGGCGAATTGCCTTTGATTTCCCCAAAAATTTGGCTCGACACCGGCGGGCGCCACGACCTAGTTCAGGCGATAATTCCGGTCGTGATTTTTTTCATTCGATGTGACCTTTAACACATACCGTGATCCCGTGGGCTGCTAGGTATGGGGGCATTCGTCATGCTCCCAAATCGTTCGTACCTCGGAGAAACTATGAAGCCCCGCCCCTGGCGGGGCTTTTTGTCGGCCGGCCGGTGCTCGGGCGAGTGGGGTCGTCGGCGGATCAAGGCGCGTGGTTCGACAGCAGGCCTATTGCTGTAAAATGATCAAATCAACTACCAGTACGCGCTATTTTGTATATTATCATTACTTATAGTAGTATGTTCTTAAATTTCACACGCTTAATGATTGATTTTATTTCAAACCCTGGTGCCAAGTCCGCGTTACGGAGTTGGATTAGAATTCTTTCAGTTCCTATTAAAAATCCAGTTAAATCAGGTCTCGGAGCATAATTCGTCAAATCTGCCTCAGCCATGACGAGAATATGAAATCTGTCAACAGAATAAACCTCATTTACAAAGCAAAATGATCCTGTATTTTTGTACCCGGTCTACTTACGAACAAGGTAGGCTTGAGTGAACAATAACTTTGCAGGAGAGCTGGGGCATGCCTGATATACTAGATACGGTCAGGAAATGGATCACACAGCTCGTTGAATTAGGCCTGTTGCTCATCGCAATCGGCATCGTCGTGCAGATTCTATTCGGTCGCGACGTGGCGTTCCTGCCGGGCGATATCGTTGGGAACATCATCAACGTCGTCGACAAGCTTGGCGATGGTGGCCTAGCCGGTCTCATCGCTCTCGGTATTATCGTGTGGTTGTTCTGGAGGCGGAAGCTCTTCGGCTCCGGATCGAGCGGCCAATAATAAGGCCGTAATACCCATCCCCGGGGCCCGGCCTCTCCATGCCGGCCGAGTCGCAAGGGATTGGGTGAGTACAGAAACTACTGGGCTATCGACATCCGTCGATAGCCCAGTTTCATTTCAAGCAATTACGATTCCGCGCGGGGCCAACCTGACCTCTCGCCGCAACCGCCGCCAAACAAACTCTCCGCGGGTCGGCGTCACTCTGTCAGTTCGAGTGTCGAATCCGTGGATTCGAGTGTCGAATCCGTGGAAAAGTCGCTGTCCAGCATGATATCGAACGCCGGTTCAGGCGTGGTGAAGCCAAACTCGGGGATTGCCGTCAGCCACCACGGAGTCCCCAGAACGAAGATCAGCAGCACCAAGGCCATGATCAGCTTTCGAAACAACAAAGGGCCTCGACCGCTATCTGCCGGTCGGGCCGGCTCGTACGACGCCGGGTTCTCAGGGTTCGAATCTAGAGTAGCCATGATGTCATTGGCCCGTTTTCAATTTCCATTGAGCGAATTATTGTCTCAAACCGAAGTTCTGAGCAATAGAATGTTATCAGTGGCGAAAGACGGGCCCGGTGCCGACCAAGCGAAGACCGCGCTAGGCCAGGGCCGGAGCGGTTTCGGCGAGCACGCCGCGCCGGCTCATCACACGTTCGGCGTCAGCGGAGCTCAGCAATACCTTGAAGCATGCATGCGTCTCGTTATCGGCTCGGCCGATGACCTGACCATGACGATAGAGCCAGGCGACGGTGGCGCCGTCGGACAGCGCGACTTTGAGTTCGACCGTGCGGCGGGCCCGCCCGAGCGACACCGCCACGGCGTCGAGCACCGCATCGAGGCCCTCCCCCGTCGCCGCGGAAGCCAGCACACGCAACGGCTCGTGGTCGACCGTCACGCCAATCTGCGCCCGCTGCTCGGCAGTCAGCAAATCGATTTTGTTGAAAACCTCGACCAGGCCGGCCTCGACTTTGCCTTCCAGACCGAGCGCGCTCAGCACGCGGTGCACATCGTCGCGCTGCGCCGCCGCGTCGGAATTCGCGATATCGCGGACATGAACGATGACGTCCGCTTCCACAAGCTCTTCCAAGGTGGCATGAAAGGCCGCCACCAGGTCATGCGGCAATTCAGAGATAAAGCCAACCGTATCCGACAGGATGACACGTTGACCGGACGGCAGCTTCACGCCCCGCATGGTCGGATCCAGGGTCTCGAACAAGCGCTCGCTCGCGCCGACCGCGGCACCGGTGAGACGATTGAACAGGGTGGATTTCCCGGCATTGGTGTAGCCCACGAGGGCAATGATCGGATACGGCACCCGGCGCCGGGCCGTGCGGTGCAGGCTTCGGGTGCGCGAGACGCCCGCCAGCTCGCGCTTGAGCCGGGTGATACGGTTGCGGATCTGCCGGCGGTCCGCCTCGATCTGAGTTTCGCCGGGCCCGCCCATGAAGCCGAAGCCGCCGCGCTGGCGCTCCAAATGGGTCCAGGATCGGACCAAACGGCTACGCTGATAAGATAGGGCCGCGAGCTCGACTTGCAGGCGCCCCTCGCGGGTCCGCGCGCGGTCCCCGAAAATTTCCAGAATCAGCGCCGTCCGGTCGATCACCTTGCAATGCCAGGCGCGTTCGAGGTTGCGCTGTTGCACCGCGGAAAGCTGACCGTCGACGATGACGACGTCGGCCTCAAGGGCGGCGACAACACCCTCGAGCGCCGCGACCTTGCCGGCGCCGAGCAACGTCGCCGGACGCGGCTGAACCACGGTCACGACTTGGCTGTGAACGACATCGAGCCCAATAGCGCGCGCCAGACTGACCGCCTCTTGGAGACGGTATTCCACGGCCCGCGTCGTCGCAACCGGGCGACCGTCTTGGCGGTTCGTCCGACGTCGCCGCCGACTGCGTATGACCGGATGCAGAACGCAGACGCGTTCCCCGGTTGGCGCCGTCGGACGCGCCGCCTTGCGCGGCCCGTCAGGTCTCTGCGTCGTCTTCCTCCTTGCCGGGATCAAACAGTTGGATGGGCTGACCCGGCATAACCGTCGATATCGCGTGCTTATAAACAAGCTGCGAATGGTTGTCCCGGCGCAGCAAAACGCAGAAATTATCGAACCAGGTTATGACGCCTTGGAGTTTCACCCCGTTCACCAGAAATACCGTTACCGGCAGCTTGTTCTTTCGGACGTGATTCAGAAATACGTCCTGCAGATTCTGGGACTTTTCTCCTGACATTGCGGTCCCCCCGTCTCTTTTCTGTCGTTATTCGGGGCGACTCAAACGCCGTTCCAAAAAACCGTCGACGCTCAAATCATTTGCGGCACGCCGTGCCCACCCCCTTGAGCAAGCAGGGACGGTTCGACCCGTCCGCTTCGCCCATACCGCCCACTATATGGCATTTCCGATGTCGCGCACAAAGGCTAGGAACGCCCCAAGGTCAGAAAACTTATGGTCGGGCTGCTCTGCGGGTTCTTCAACGAGGGGTTCAGTGGACCCTATGAACATGGATTTACAGCCAGAATTGCGCGCGCAGACCACGTCGATATCGGTATCGCCAACATACCAAACATGCTCGCCCGGCTCGATCGGGCTGCCCTCGAGCGCCGCCGCGATAGCTGCCGGCGATGGCTTATCCTCGGGCGCGTCGGCCGCGCCGACCATGCGGGCGAAATACCCGTCGAGCCCGAGATGGGCCGCCTCGGAGCGCACGAATGAGCCGTTTTTGCTGCTGACCACGGCGAGATAGACGCCGGATCCGGCCAGGCTTTCCAGAGTTTCGAGAGCGCCCGGTAGAGTTCTGATGTCGTCCAGGTGCTGGGCACCATAACTGTCGTAGAAAACACGGCTGGCCTCGGCGGCCCGCTGAGCGAACAATTGCGGGAAGGATTCGCGGGTCGACCGTCGGACCCACGCCTTGGTCTGATCCAGGGTCCAGGGCTCGTGGTCCATGGCCAAAAAGGTATCGCACAATGCCGCGTGAATAACCTCCCAGCTATCCACCAAGGTATTATCCCAATCGAACAGAACGGCGTGCGGCGGCGCCAAGCTCATGCGTTAGCTCCAGAATTTCGGAGATAATCCAGGTAAAGCCGCCGCAGCTTGAGGGTGATCGGCCCGCAGTGGCCGTCGCCGACCGCGCTGCCGTCGATGCCCACCACGGCGCGCACGAACGATGTGGTGCTGGTCAGGAAGGCCTCCGGCGAGGCCTTGGCCTCCGCCAGCGTGAAGGGCCGCTCGACAACCTCGATGCCGTTTTCGCGGGCCAAGCGAATTACCGTGCCACGGGTGATGCCGCTCAATATGTGGTGGCCGAGATCGCGGGTAACGGCATGGCCATCGGCGTCGACGATCCAGGCGTTGGTGGACGAACCTTCGGTTACGAACCCCTCGTCGTCGATCATCCAGGCTTCGTAGGCTCCCCGCTCGCGCGCGTCCTGTTTGGCCAGCACATTCGGCAGCAGAGAGATCGACTTCACGTCGCGCCGAGCCCAGCGAATGTCCGGCACGGAGATCACCTGAGCGCCCGGGTCGGACGCCGCGTCCAGCGGCCAGGGCACGGCTCGCGCCGTCATCACCAAGGCGCTCCTCGTGCGCTCGGGAAACAGGTGGTCGCGGGGTGCGACACCGCGCGTGATCTGGGTGTACAACATGCCGTCACGAATCCGGTTGCGGCGCAGCGTCTCTCGGGACACCGCTTTGATCGCGCGGCGCGACATGGGCAGCCGCATCCGCAGCTCGCGCAGCGAGCGCTCCAGGCGATCCAGGTGGGGCTCCTCATCGACGATCCGGCCGCGGCACACGGCCGCCACCTCGTAGACCCCGTCGGAAAATTGATAGCCCCGATCCTCGACATGGATGGTGGCGTCCCGATGCGGCAGGTAGCGCCCGTTTACGTAGGCAATGCGCGACATGGCTTGGCTGGTCTCCTTCAAAAGCGCGTATCGGCGCGTGCCCGATGCCCGGCCCGGCGCCGCAACGCCGTTTATCCTAAAAGAATTCCAGCCGCACGGCGAACAACTGCTCGAGCTTCTTGACCGCCGCGGCCGCGGCGAAGACCACGACATGGTCGTGCGCTCGGATCACCGTATCGCCCCGCGGGATGATCACCTCGTCGCCGCGCACGATCGCGCCCACCAGCAACCCGCTCGGCAGCTTGGCCTCGCGCAGCGGTTTGCCGACCAGGGGCGAGGTTTCCAGCGCCTCGGCCTCGACGATCTCCGCCAACCCGTCGCGCAGGGAATGCACGGCATGGATCCGGCCACGTCGGATGCGCTGCAAGATCGTGGACACGGTCGTTTCCCGCGGGCTGATGGCCACATCGACGCCGAGATTGCCGACCAACGGCCCGTAGCTCGCGTTGTTGACCAGCGTCATCGCCCGTTGGCAGCCGGCCCGCTTGGCCAGCAGCGAGGCCAGGATGTTCACTTCATCGTCGTTGGAAACCGCGATCACCGCCTCGCTCAGGCCGACATTGGCCTCCTCTAGGATGTCGTGATCGAGCGCGTCGCCGTGAATCACGACGGTGCGCGTCAGCTGCTCGGCCAAGAACTGGGCGCGGTCGCGCTCGATTTCGATGATCTTGAGGCTGACTCCCGGTTGGTTTGCCTCGAGATCGCGGGCGAGAAACAGCCCCACATTGCCGCCGCCGACAATAATCATGCGGCGCGCTTCTTTCTCTTCGTGGCCGAACACCGACATCGCGCGCTCGATGTGGTGCTCGTCCACGACAAAATAAACCTCGTCGCCGACCAGCATTTGGTCGTCGCCGCGCGGCACGATCAGCCTGTCGTCGCGCATGATGCCAAGCACCACGATGTTGAGCGCGGGAAAGATCTCGGTGAGCTGGCGCAGCGGCGTGTTGACCACCGGGCAGCCCGCCTCGCAGCGCACGCCGATCACGCGCAACTTGCCCTCGGCGAAGGGCAGCATGTCGAGCGCTCCGGGCACTTGGAGCCGCCGGGTGATAGCGCGCGCCACCTCGATTTCAGGCGAGATGATCAAATCGATGGGCAGGTTTTGGCGGCTGTACAGATCGGACCAGGCCGGGTTGAGGTAGCTCTGCGCCCGCACGCGGGCGATTTTCTCCGGCACCTCGAACAAGGAATGGGCGACCTGGCAAGCCACCATGTTGACTTCGTCGGCATAGGTGACGGCGACGATCATGTCGGCGTTTTTCGCGCCCGCCCGGTCCAGCACGTCGGGGTGGGAGGCGTTGCCGATATGACAGGTGACGTCGGTGGTTTCGCTGATCTTGCGCACGACCTCGGGCGAGCGGTCAATGACGGTGACGTCGTTGGCCTCGCCGGCCAGTTGCCGGGCGATGCTGGAGCCGACCTGACCCGCGCCACAGACGATGATTTTCATGATTCAGCGCGCGGCACGGTATTACACGGACGCCCTGCTCGCGGCGTTTCGTTCTCGCGACAAGTCTTCTTCGGTGATGCTCAGGGATTTGAGTTTGCGGTGCAGGGCCGAGCGTTCCATGCCGACGAACTGGGCGGTGCGAGAGACATTGCCGCCGAACCGGTTCAACTGCGCGGTCAGGTATTCGCGCTCGAATATTTCGCGCGCGTCCCGCAACGGCAGAGTCATGATCTTGCCATCTTCCTCGAGCCGCGTCGCCGCCGCCGCGCCCTCATTCAGATCGGGCGGCAGCATACTGGCCCCGACCGGCTCGGCGGAATCGTCCGAAGCCATGATCAGCAACCATTCGATGACGTTGCGCAACTGCCGAACGTTGCCGGGCCAGGCCCGGGATTGCAGAACCGCCATGGCGTCGTCGCCGATGAGGCGCGGCGTGAGGCCCGATGTTGCCGCGGCGCGCACCATAAAATAATGGGCAAGCTCAGGAATGTCGCCGCGCCGCTCGGCCAGCGCCGGCACCGGGATGGGGACGACGTTAAGGCGGTAGAACAGATCTTCGCGAAAGCGACCGAGGGCGATCTCGCGCGACAAATCGCGGTTGGTCGCCGCCATCACCCGGACGTCCACTTGAATCCGCTTACCCCCGCCGACGCGCTCGAAGGTCTGCTCCTGCAGGACGCGGACGATCTTGCCCTGGGTCTCGAGCGGCATATCCGCCACCTCGTCGAAATAGAGCGTGCCGCCGTGGGCACGCTCGAAAGTGCCGATCTTTCGGCCCTCGCCCCATTCGTCATCGCCGCTGCCACTGCCGAACAGCTCCAGCTCGAGACTGTCCGGACGCATCATCGCAGCGTTGACCACCACGAACGGCCCGCTGCTGCGGCGCGAGCGTTCGTGAATCAGGCGCGCGACCACCTCCTTGCCGGCCCCGGCCGGTCCGGTTATGAACACCCGGCTACCGGTCGGTGCGACGCGCTCGATGGCCGCCCGCACCGAGCCGATGGCCGCCGAGGCGCCGATCAAATCCGGCGCCGGGCCGATCCGCAGCTTCAATTCGGTGTTTTCGCGCCGCAGCTCTGCCGCCTCCAGCGCGCGTGCCACCAGGAGCAGCAAACGATCCGTCTTGAAGGGTTTTTCGAGAAAATCGTAGGCGCCGAGCTTGATCGCGGACACCGCGGTCTCGATGTTGCCGTGGCCGCTAATCATGATGACCGGCAGATCCGGGTCCCGCGAACGGGTATATTCCAAGAGCTGCATACCGTCCAATTCGCTGCCTTGCAGCCAAATATCGAGAAGCACGAGCGCCGGCGGCGGCCCGGCCTCGAGCGCGGCGATCGCCGCGGCGCTGTCGGCGGCAACCCGGGCCGCGTAACCCTCATCCTTCAGAATGCCGGCAACCAGCATTCGGATATCGGCCTCGTCATCAACGATCAGGATTTCTTGCGCTATCAATCGTCGCTCTCCATCGCGCACGCTTAGCCCCGTTCACGACGGGCTGCCGCATCGTCGCCCGCGGTTTCGGGCGCCGCGCCGCCCTGCCTGCCGAAAACAAGCGAAATGCAGGCGCCGCCGGCAGCGCCATTCGAAAGAATCAACTGGCCACCGTGATCCTCCATGATTTTTTGCACGATGGCGAGACCCAAACCGGTCCCTCGCTCGCGGGTCGTGACGTAGGGCTCGGTAAGATGCTCGCGCTGCTCGAGCGGAAGACCGGGCCCATTATCCTCGATCTCCACGACGTGGCGCTCCGCATCCGCCCGCACGCGGATTTCAACGCGCCCCGGCGTGAGCGTGCCGGACGCCGGGGCGGGCCGTGCGTTGACCGCTTCGACCGCGTTCTTGAGCAGGTTGGTCAACGACTGGCCGATCTGTCGGGCATCGCACTGGACCGAGACCGGTTCCTCCGGCGCATGAATTTCGAAGACTATATCGGTTTGCGCCACGCGCTGCATCAAGACCGCCTGGCGCGTCAATTCTCGTAGGTCTTCCGTTCTCATGACCGGCGCCGGCATGCGGGCAAAAGAGGAGAACTCGTCGACCATGCGTCGAATATCGCCGACCTGTCGCACGATGGTATCGGTACAAGCCGTGAAGGCCTCCGGCTCGGATTTTATTTCGCCGAGATACTTGCGCTTGAGCCGCTCGGCGGAGAGCTGGATGGGCGTGAGCGGGTTCTTGATTTCGTGCGCAATCCGCCGGGCTACGTCGGCCCAAGCCGCGGTGCGCTGCGCCGCGACGAGCGGCGTGATGTCATCGAAGGTCACGACAAAGCCATCAATCGCGGCGCCCTCGCGTTCGGCGACCATGCGCACGAGCAGCGTACGTTTGCGCCCCCCCCGCACCAACTCGATCTGCCCCTCCACGGGCCGAGCCGGGCGCGCTCTGAGGTCCTCCAAGAGCTCTCCCATCTCAGGAATCTCCGCCTCCAGAGTGCGGCCGGCAAGATCGTCGGCGGAACTATGCAGCAGCTCGAGCGCCGACGGGTTCGGCAGCGTGATTTGGCCCCTGGCATCGAGCCCAATCACGCCGGCGGAGACGCCCGACAGCACGGCCTCGGTAAAACGCCGGCGGTCGTCGAGCTGCTCGTTGGCGGCGACGAGATCTTGGCGCTGACTCTGGAGCTGACCGGTCATCCGGTTGAAGGCGCGGCTGAGTGTGCCGATCTCGTCGGCCGGATCGCCCTCGGGCACGCGCGCGCTCAACTCACCCGCACGCACGCGCTCGGCCGCCGAGATCAGGTTACCGATCGGCCGCACCAGCTGATTGGCGAAGGTGAGGCCCATCCAAACCGCGGCAAGCAGCATGAGCAGCGCGACGACCACGAAGATCAGAACGAAGGTGATTCGAATCCCGGATTGCTGCTGTTCCAATTGCTTGTAGGAGCGGACCGCACCTTGCACCCGCTGCATGTCGCTGATAACGGCACTTGCGATGAAGCGGCCGACGAAGAGATAGGCATCGACGAAACTGTCGAGCCGAACCAGCGCCCGCACCCGATCGTCGCTCTCGGTGGCCAGAATGATGACCTCGCCCTCGCTCGCCGCCCGCATGGCGGGCTCGGGAATGCGCGCGAACGCGAGCGAGAAGCTGAGCCCACTGCGGGCCAATATACGGCCCTGCCGAGTCAGGACGACCGCCTCGGTAAGCGAGCGTAGCTCGGCCAACCGATCGACGAGTTGGCTGAAGCGATACGGGTTTTGACGCTGCAGGCCGACCTGACGATTGAGATCGTTGGCCATGGCGAGCGCGTCGGCCCGAATGGTTTCGCGATGCTCGTGCAAATACGCTTCCGCCACCACCAATGAGCGATCGAGCGCGGTACTCACCTGTGTGCTGAACCAAGCCTGAACACCGAAGTTGAGGAACAGCGCCGAGAACACCGCGACAAGGATGGCCGGTGTCACGGCGACCAAGCTGAATAACGCGACCATCCGCGTGTGTAGGCGCGACCCGGCCGAGCCCCGGCGCCGCTCGAGCCAGAGCCGGACCAGTCGCATGGCGACCACCGCACCGAGCAGCAGCAGCAGTACCAGGTCGATATTGAGCAGGATGAAGACGTTGCGGGGATTGCCGCTAAACGGCGCGATGCCCGACATCGCCGCATAGGTGGCGATGCCCGAGACGACCGCGGCAACGATAAGCGCGATGGCCAACCGCCGCGCAAGGTCTACGCGCACTGCCCAGTTGAGCAGGCGCTGGCGCAGACCGCTGCCAGCCATCGTGGCCTGATCGCTCACCATGCCCGCGGCGCCTCCGCGCGGCGCCCCACCCGCAATTCGAGACCAACCCGGCGCGCGCCATTGGACCGCTCAGTGCTCGTCGCGCCCATTCGCTCCACCGTGGTTCCGCCCCACCTCGCGGCCAACGCGGATATTGAGCTCCCGCAGTTTCTTGCGCAGGGTGTTGCGGTTGAGTCCGAGCATGCGGGCCGCCTGCACCTGGTTGCCCCGGGTCGCCGCCAAAGCCACCGTCAGCAGCGGCCGCTCCACTTCCCTCAAGACGCGGCCGTAGAGCCCCGCGGGCGGCAGCGAGCCGTCGTGAGCGGCAAAGTATTCGCACAAATGCCGCTCGACCGTTAGACCCAGATTGTCGTCCGCGGGCCCAACCACCGCCTCCTCCGCCGCACCGTGGGATGGCACGCCCACCGTCGTCTCGGCTTCGGCGAGCTCAACGTCGATCGTCTCGGCCGCGATCATATCGTCGGCGTGCAGCGCCACCAGACGGCGCACCAGATTTTCCAATTCGCGCACATTGCCCGGCCAATGATAGGTCCCGAGCCGTGCCATCGCCGCGGCCGTGAGGCTCTTGTGCGCGAAACCTTCCTGGGCCGCCCTGGACAGGAAGGCGCGGACCAACAGCGCAATATCGTCCTTGCGCTCGCGCAGCGGGGGCAAGCGCATGGGGACCACGTTGAGGCGATAGAACAAATCTTCGCGAAACAAGCCCTGGACGACTCGCTGGCGAAGATTGCGGTGGGTCGCGGCGATGATCCGCACGTCGGCGCGGATCGGGTCGCGGCCGCCGACCGAGGTGTATTCGCCCTCTTGCAAGACGCGCAAGAGCCGGGTCTGTGCCTCGAGCGGCATATCGCCGACCTCGTCGAGAAACAGCGTGCCGCCTTCGGCTTGCTCGAAGCGGCCGGGGCTGCGCGCCGTCGCGCCGGTGAAGGCGCCCTTCTCGTGACCGAACAGTTCGCTCTCGATCAGCTCGCGTGGGATCGCCGCCATGTTGATGGCGACGAAGGGCGCCGCGCGCCGCCTGCCGTAATCATGAAGCGCGCGGGCGACCAACTCCTTGCCGGTGCCGGACTCGCCGGAAATCATCACCGTCAGATCGGTCCCGACCAGCCGCGCCAAGGTCCGATAGATGACCTGCATCGCCGGCGAGCGGCCGATCAGCGGCAGACGCTCGCCTTGCTCGAATTGCTCGGCCTCGTCGTCCGCCGCGAGCGCCGCGCGGTCGCCCGATGAGCCGACCAATCCGCGCTGAACCGCGGCCGCCAATTCGTCCAGATCGAACGGCTTCGGCAAATATTCGAAGGCCCCGCGCTCGGTCGCCTTGATCGCGGTGAGCAAGGTATTCCGTGCGCTCATGACGATCACCGGCAAGGCTGGGCGCACCTGTTTGATACGCGGCAGCAAGTCCAGCGCGTCGCCGTCGGGAAACACCACGTCCGTGATCAGCAGATCGCCCCGGCCATCGGAGACCCAGCGCCAAAGCGTCGCCGCATTGCTGGTGGTCCGCACGTCGTGGCCGAGCCGCGCCATGGCTTCGTGCAGGACCGTGCGGATGCTCCGATCGTCGTCGGCAATGAGGATCGTCGCCGGCCGCGACTCGCCGAGCTCGGTCATGCGCCGTCTCCCCGATGGCTGGGCAGCAGGACGGTGAAGACCGTCCGGCGTGGACGGCTGTCGAACTCGAGCACGCCACCATGATCGGCGACGATCCGCGCCACCAGCGCGAGCCCCAGCCCCCGCCCATTGGCCTTGGTGGTGACGAACGGCTCGAACAGATGAGGCCGCACGTCGTCCGGGATGCCTGCACCATTGTCCTGGACGCTGAGCGAGATGGGCAGTTGGGTCCGCCGCCGCCCACCGCCGTCGCGCAGGCTGAGGCCGTATTCGTATGCCGTGGAGAGGATTATCTCGCCGCCGCTTGAAGGGACGGCCTCCGCGGCGTTCTTGACGAGATTGAGAAAGGCCTGAACCAGCTCGTCGCGGTTGCCCTCGATCAAGGGCAAAGACGGATCGTAACGCACCACGATGCGAACCTGGCGCGCGAAGCCGTTGCGCGCCAACGCACACACATGATCAAGCAGCTCATGGACGTTAAGCGGCGTCCGCGGCAGCGGCGCGCTGTCGCCGAGGGCCTCCATGCGATCGATCAGACCCCGGATACGGTCGACCTCCTCGCAGATGACGCGCGCCAGCTCGGCGTCGCTGGGCGGCGCGTTCTGCCCCAAGAGCTGCGCCGCGCCACGGATGCCGGACAGCGGGTTCTTCACCTCGTGCGCCAGCGTCGCCGCCATGGCCCCCAGCGAACGGCCGGCGTCGCGTTGCTCGAACTGGCGGCCGAGGCGGCTGGCGATGGTGCGCTCCTGAATGGCCACCACCACCTCGCGCTCGGCCGCGGGCCCGTGACCGGCAGACGCACTCTGGGGCGTGGCCTGGATATCCACGAGGCAGACCATGCCACGCCGCGGCAAATCGAGCGAAACATGATGCTCCATGACGCCATGATCCTGTCGGCGCACGCGCCCGACCAGTTCGAGCAGCGGGCTGTGCGGCGCGAGCACCGGGCCAAGGCCCGCCTCGGCGAGCGCGACGGCGCTGACGCCAAACAGTTGCTCGGCGGCGGGGTTGGCGTAGCGCACGGTATCGCCGGGCCCGACCAGCAGGACGGCCGCCGGCAAGGCTCCGAGGATCGCGGCCGCTTGATCGGGGGGGGGCTCCGCTCCGACAGTCACGGCCTGCACCAGGGCGGCGCTCGTCGGCGCTCCCGTCATGCCGCGCTCCGCTCGGCAAGCGCCCCGTAAAACGCCCTAATTTCCGCCACCACCGCCTGCGGATCGGCGAGCCGGTTGACGCGGGCGCGGAACGCCGCGGCGCCCGGTAGAGCACCACTGTACCAGCCGATGTGCTTGCGCGCGATCGGAACCCCGGCCCGCACGCCGTAATGCGAGACCATGGCCAGAAAATGCTCGAGCACGAGGTCGCGCTGGCAGCGGAGCGACGGCTCCGGTTTGCGCCGCCCGGTGCGCAGATAATGGCGCACTTGATCCAGGAACCAGGGCCGACCGTAGGCGCCGCGCCCGATCATGACCCCGTCGGCACCCGAGTCCTCGAGCATGCGCCGCGCATCCTCGACGCTGGTCACATCGCCGTTGCCGATCACCGGGATGCCGACGGCCGCCTTGACGCTACGGATAAAGCGCCAATCCGCCCGCCCCTTGAAGCGTTGGCGGCGCGTGCGGCCGTGCACCGTGATCATGCGCACGCCGCAATCCTCGGCGATGCGCGCCAGGGTCGGCGCGTTGCGGCTGAATTCGTCCCAGCCGGTGCGCATTTTCAGCGTCACCGGCAACTCCACCGCGGCAACGACGGCGGCCATGATACGCCCGGCGAGGCGCTCGTCGCGCATCAACGCGGAGCCGGCCTCGCGATTGATCACGCGCTTTACGGGGCAGCCCATGTTGATGTCGATGAGCGCCGCGCCGCGCCCCTGGCTGAGCTTGGCCGCTTCCGCCATCGTGCCGGGCTCGGCGCCCGCGAGCTGCACCGCCATCGGGTAGTCTTCCGGGCCGCCGGCCGAGCGCGTCAGCGCGGCGCGCGACTGCTCAATCGCGTGGCGGCTGGCGATCATCTCGGAAATCACCAGCCCGGCACCGCTGCGTTTGACAAGGCGGCGGAACGGCAGGTCGGTGACGCCCGACATGGGCGCCAGGATGACCGGCTCTTGGATAGTTACCGGCCCTAGCTGTATAGGACGCATGTCGACCAAGGTTCGGTTGATCACAAATTAGGCAATATCGAAGCTGCTTAAAAGTTGGGCAGAATTATAGTGTTGGCGACGGCGTCCGGCAACACGGCCGGCGAGCCATAATTCACCAGCCGCCGCCATGGTTTAGCTCCGGCTCGGCCGCTCCGGGCAAGGGCTACGCAGGTTCGCCGCCATCGGGACCATAGAACACGACCCAAACGGCGAAGTCGTCGCTGAAATCCTCGAAGCGGTGGGTCATGCCCGCGGGCACCAACAAAGCGTCGCCCGGCACGAAGTCGATGCGCTCGTCGCCCCGAACGAAGGCGCCGGTGCCCGCCATGACGATGTAGGCTTCGTCTTGCTCGTGGGGCTGTTGCGGGTCGCTGCCGCGCGGCGCGTAGACGCCGAGCCGCAGGGTGCCGTGGCGCAGCATGACCTCGAAACGCTTGCCGCCACGCTCGGCCATACGCTGGAGCCCGTCGGCCAAATGTGCGTGCCAAGCAGCGGAACTCTGGGTTTGGCTCATCAATTTCTCCTCTGCGGTGTCGGCGGTCGGGCCGAGTCTAGTCCTCCCGCCGCGCGCCCGCCACGGCCCAATTGGCAAGGCTCGATTGGCAAGGAGCGCGCGAAAGGCTAGGTTTGGCGCGCGGACGCGAAAGCGTCTCGATAGGGTTCATCGAGCACAACGGACCAACATGACAGGCCGCGTGGCGCTGATCGTCGCAGCGGGCCGCGGGCACCGCGTGGGCGGCCCGCTGCCGAAGCAGTATCTCATGCTCGGCGAGCGGCGTGTGCTGCACCACACGGTCGCGGCATTCGCCGAGCATGACGGGATCGACGGCGTGCGGGCGGTGATTCACCCGGACGACCGGCCGCTCTATGACGATGCCGTGGCGGGACTGACAGCGGGCGCCGCGGCCAAGCTGCTGCCGCCGGCTCACGGCGGCGCCACACGCCAGGATTCGGTGCGCTTCGGGCTGGAGAGTCTGGCCGCGGCGCAACCGGCCGTAGTGCTGATCCACGACGGCGCGCGCCCGCTGGTCTCCGCGCCTGTGATCGACCGCACCCTCGCCGCGCTCGACGGCCACGACGGCGCCATCGCCGCCCTCAGGGTAAGCGATACGCTCAAGCGGGAGCGCCAGGTGCAGAGCGCGCAGACCATCGCGGGCACTGTGGCACGGGCCGGCCTGTGGCGGGCGCAGACGCCGCAGGCCTTCCGCTTCCCCGACATCCTGGCGGCGCACCGGCGGGCGGCGGGCAACGAGGTCACCGACGACGCGGCGGTGGCGGAGCTGGCCGGGCTTGCGGTCGCCCTCGTGGAAGGCGCGGAAGACAATCTGAAGATCACCACGGCCGGCGACGTGGCGCGCGCCGAGCAAATTCTGGCGGCACGCGTTGCGGGCCGGCAGGCCGCCCAGGCGCCAACGCATTGGGAGCCGCGTGTCGGCATGGGCTACGACGTGCATCGCTTCGGCCCGGGCGACCACATCATGCTGTGCGGCGTCAAGTTGCCGCACGACCGTGGCGTGCTCAGCCACTCCGACGGCGATGTCGCGTTGCACGCCTTGGTGGACGCCATCCTGGGCACCATCGGCGCGGGCGATATCGGCACGCACTTCCCCCCCAGCGACCCGGCTTGGCGCGATGTCGCCTCCGCTATCTTCGTGCAGCGGGCCATGGAACTGCTTGTCGCGCGCGGCGGGGAGCTGACCAACGTCGACCTGACCTTGATCTGCGAACGCCCCAAGGTCGCACCGCACCGCGCGGCCATGACGGCGCGGCTCGCCGCCCTGCTTGGCCTGGCGGACGAGCGCATCGGGCTGAAGGCGACGACCACCGAAAAGCTTGGCTTCACGGGACGCGGCGAGGGCATCGCGGCGCAGGCCCTCGCCACCGTGCGGTTGCCCTTGACGCCGGCCGGGGCGCCGGCGGGCGGACCGGCGGACGGGCCAGTCGGGCCATGACCGCGTTGGCGCCGCCGACCCGCATCGGTTTTTGGCACCCCGCCCGTCTGCTGGCCACTTGGTTCGGCGCCGGGCTGGCGCCATGGGCGCCCGGCACGGTGGGCTCGCTGGTGGCGCTGCCCCTGGCCTGGGCGATCCGCAGCCAGCTCGGCCTCATCGGCTTGGCCGCGGCCGTGGCGCTGGTGTTTGCCCTCGGGGTCTGGGCCGCCGGCAGTTACGGCGCGCTGACCGGCAAATCGGACGCCGGGCCCGTGGTCATCGACGAGGTCGCCGGCCAATGGCTGACCTTGATCCTGGTGCCGCCCGAGCCCCTGATTTATGCCGTCGGCTTCGGCCTGTTCCGCGCCGCCGACATCATCAAGCCCTGGCCGATCAGCCTGGTCGACAAGCGCCTGAAAGGCGGCTTCGGCGTGATGTTCGACGATATTCTGGCGGGCGTCCTGGCCGCAATCATTCTTTGGAACCTCTGGATTTGGCTCAAGCTATGAGCTTCCCGCGCGAACTGGAATATCGCGCGGCGGCCGTGCTGGATCGCTGCCGAGCCGCCGGCCTCAAGCTCGCGATCGCGGAATCCTGCACCGGCGGCCTCGTCGCGGCCTGCCTGACCGAGATCGCCGGCTCGTCCGACGTGGTGGAGCGCGGCTTCGTGACCTATTCGAACGCGGCCAAGACCGAGATGCTCGGTGTACCGGCGGCGCTGATCGCCGCGCATGGCGCAGTCAGCGAGCCCGTCGTGCGGGCCATGGCCGAAGGCGCGCTGAGCTACGCGGCGGCCGACATCAGCGTCGCGGTGACCGGCATCGCCGGGCCGGGCGGCGCCACCGAGGCCAAGCCGGTCGGCCTCGTGCACCTAGCCTGCGCGCGAGCTGGAGCCGAGGTGCAGCACCAACGCCGTCTCTATGAAGGCACGCGCGCGGCGGTCCGCCTGGCGGCGGTCGAAACCGCGCTGGAGATGCTCTTGGCGAGCTTGGAGAGTTGAAAAGCGGCGCCTAGAGCGGTTCCACTTTAGGTGGAACCACTCTAGCTTTTTTTGCTCACGGCAGCAGACCTGACGGTCCGCACCTGCGCAGGCGCGCCGGATAACCGGCGGGCCGCAGTCGCGGCCTTAAGCGATTCCACACGATCGTGAATTGCTCTAATCCGCCGGTGCGCCGATGCCTTGCGGCAAGACATCGGGCCGGTAGATTTGGCGGGCCCGGCTCTCGAAGGCGCGCACCATGCGATGCACGGCCTCGGTGAACAGCCCGCCCACGACCCGGCTGAGCAGGCGGGAGCGGAATTCGAAATCGACAAAGAAATCGATTTGGCAACCCTCGGGGTGAGCGGTGAAGCGCCAATCGTTCTTGAGATAACGAAACGGCCCGTGGGTATAGCTGACGTGGATCGCATCGTACGGGGCCAGCTCCACGCGCGAGGCGAACTTCTCGCGAAACAGCCTGAAACCGATCAACATGTCGGCGCGGAAGACGTTGCCGTCTTTTTGGGTAATTCGCGACCCCAGGCACCAGGGCAGGAATTCAGGGTAGCGGTCGACCGCCGCGACGAGGGCAAACATCTGCTCGGCCGTGAACGGCAGCACTCGGGTTTCGGCGTGTCTCGGCATTGCCTCTCGCGGCCTCTCTCGGCGCCTCTCAGCTTCGCTGCGACCGCTTGGCCTCGCGCGCGGCGCGCAGCATCTGAAAATCGTCGCCCGCGTGATAGGACGAGCGCGTCAGCGGCGTGGCGGAGACCTTCAGGAAGCCCTTGGCGTAGGCCAAGCGTTCCAGCTCGGCGAACTCGTCAGGGCTGACGAAGCGCTCCACGACATGGTGGCGCGGCGTCGGCTGCAGATACTGGCCGACGGTGAGAAAATCCACCTCCGCGGTGCGCAGATCGTCCATCACCTGCAACACCTCGCGCGTCTCCTCGCCGAGCCCCACCATGATGCCGGACTTGGTGAACATGGCGGCATCGAGCCGCTTCACCTGGTCCAACAGGCGCAGCGAATGGAAGTAGCGCGCGCCGGGGCGAACCTCGGTGTAAAGGCGCGGCACGGTCTCGAGGTTGTGGTTGTAGACATCCGGCCGCGCCGCCACGACCGCCTCGAGCGCGCCCGCCTTGTTGCGAAAATCGGGTGTGAGAACCTCGATCGTGGTGGCGGGCGAGGTCGCACGCAGCCGCTCGATGCAGCGCACGAACTGGTCGGCGCCACCATCCGCCAGATCGTCGCGATCGACCGAGGTGATCACGACATGCTCGAGCCCGAGCTCGGCCACGGCCTCAGCCAAGTGGTCCGGCTCGTGCGGATCGAGTTGGTCCGGCCGGCCGGTGGCGACATTGCAGAAGGCGCAGGCCCGGGTGCAGACGCTGCCCAGGATCATCACGGTGGCGTGGCCTTTGGCCCAGCACTCGCCGATATTCGGGCACGCCGCCTCCTCGCAAACCGTGTGGAGCCGGCTCGCGCGCATCAGTTTACGGGTGGCGTTGTGCGCGGCGGAGGTCGGCGCCTTGACCCGCAGCCAGGGCGGCTTGCGGCCGGCCGGGCGGTCCTTGATCGGGGTCACGTTCGAATCACTCATGGGTCCCTGGGTCCGGACGAGAGGGCTTCCGCCTTGCAGCGTTCCGTCCTAGATGTGGAGGGCGCGGCCGAAGGCGTCAAGTACCGATTCGTGCAACATTTCGGACAAGGTGGGATGCGGAAATATCGTATTGATCAGCTCCGCCTCGGTGCCTTCCAGAGTCTTCGCAATTACATAACCATGGATTAACTCCGTGACCTCGGCGCCGATCATATGGGCCCCCAGAAGCTCGCCGGATTCGGCGTCGAACACGGTCTTGACCAGGCCCTCCGGCTCGCCGAGGGCCAGGGCCTTGCCGTTGCCCAGGTACGGAAATCGCCCAACTCGAATGCGCAGGCCCTGCTCCTTGGCGGCCGCCTCGGTGAGCCCGACGCTGGCCACTTGGGGCCGGCAATAGGTGCAACCCGGGATGTTGGCGGGGTTGAGCGGATGCACGTCGGCGACGCCGGCGATGCGCTCCACGCACAAGACCCCCTCGTGCATGGCCTTGTGCGCGAGCCAGGGCGGTCCGGTGACGTCGCCGATGGCGTAGACCCCTGGCTCGCCGGTCTGCATCCACGAATCGGTGACGATGTGGCTCTTCTCGACCTCGACCTTGGTGCCCTCGAGGCCGATCTCCTCGACATTGCCGACGATGCCGACCGCCAGGATCACGCGGTCCACCTTGATCTCGCCGGTGTTGCCGTCGGCGTGCGCAACGGTGGCGGTGACCTTGCCGCCGGCCTTTTTCAGGGCGCTCACCGAGGCGCCGGTGTGGATCGTCATGCCCTGCTTCTCGAAAGCCTTCAGGGCCAGTCCCGAGATCTCCGCATCCTCCACCGGCAGCACCCGCGGTAGAACCTCGACCACCGTGACCGCGGAGCCAAGATCGCGGTAGATGCTCGCAAACTCCATGCCGATCGCGCCCGAGCCGATGATCAAGAGCGACTTCGGCAGGCTCTCGGGCACCATCGCCTCCTTGTAGGTCCAGACCAGCTTGCCGTCGGGCTCGAGGCCCGGCAGCGTGCGGGCGCGGGCGCCGCTCGCCAGGATGATGTGTTTGGCGCGAAGCTCGGCCACGGGTTTACCGTCCTTGGCGACGGCAAGCGTACCGGGACCGCTCAGCCGAGCGTGGCCATCGAACACGGCGACCTTGTTCTTCTTGAGCAGATGGGCGACACCGCCGGAAAGCCGGGCGGCCACGTCGCGCGAGTATTTCACGACCTTGGCGAGATCGACCTGCACGTCCTTGGCGGAGAGGCCGAATTGCTCGAGCCGATCGAGCGTGTGGCGGATTTCCGAGACGCGCAGCAACGCCTTGGTCGGGATACAGCCCCAGTTCAGGCAAATTCCGCCCAAATGCTCGCGCTCGACCACGGCGGCCTTGAGCCCCAGTTGGCTGGCGCGGATCGCCGCGACATAGCCGCCGGGACCGCCGCCCACGAGGACGACGTCGAATGACGTATCGGCCATGATATCCTCCGAGAGTGCCGCTTTGGCCGCGCGGGGCCTATAGCAGCATGGTCAGCGGATCCTCGATCAGACCCTTGAAGATGCCGAGAAACGCCGCGCCCGAGGCGCCATCGACGACGCGATGATCGACCGAGAGCGTGCACGACATCACGGTGGCGATCGCCAGCGCGCCGTCCTTGACGATGGGGCGCTGCGCGCCCGCGCCAACCGCCAGGATCATCGCCTGCGGCGGATTGATCACGGCCGCGAACTCCTTGATGCCGTACATACCCAGGTTGGAGATGCAGAACCCGCCGCCCTGATATTCCTCCGGCTTGAGCGCCATGGGCGTGGCGCGGGCACGCTCGGACAACGCCTTCATCTCGGTGGAAATCTCCACCAGGCCCTTGTGATCGGCGTTGCGGATGATCGGCGTGACCAGGCCGTCCTCGATCGCCACCGCGACCGAGACGTCCACCGTGTTGTATTGGCGGATCACATTGTCCAGCCACGAAGCGTTGACCGCGGGCACCTTGCGCAAGCCGAGCGCCGCGGCGCGGACGACGAAATCGTTGACCGACAGCTTGTAATCGTCGGCGCGGCCATTGAGCTCCTTGCGAATCTCGAGCAGCGCGTCGATCTCGCAATCGATGGTGAGATAGAAGTGCGGAATGGTTTGCTTCGACAGCTGGAGACGCTGGGCGATGATCCGGCGCATGTTGCTGACCGGCGCATCGACATAGGACGCCCCGGGCACGGCCGGCGCGGATGCCGGTGCGGGCGATAGCGCCGGCGCGGCGGCGGCCGGGGCAGCGGCCATGGCCGCCTCGATATCGACCTTGACGATACGGCCTTTCGGCCCCGTGCCCCGAAGCGCGGCCAGGTCGAGGCCGGCTTGCTCGGCCATGCGGCGCGCCAAGGGGCTGGCAAAGATACGGCCACCATCGGCGGGCGCCGTTACTTGTATCGCGGCGGCAGGCGCGGCGGTGGCTGGAGGCGGGGACGCGGCGGGCACTGCGGCCTGGGCGGCTGGAGGCGGGGGCGCGGCGGCGGCCGGTGGCGCAGCGGGCGCGGCGACCGGCGGCGGCGCGAGGTCGAGCGCTTCGAGCGCGGAGCTGTCTTCGCCCTCTTCCAGGATAACGCCGATCACAGCGTTGACCGGAATCGCCTGGGCGCCGTCGGGCGTCACGATCTTGCCAAGCACGCCCTCGTCGATCGCCTCGATCTCCATGGTCGCCTTGTCGGTCTCGATCTCGGCCAACACATCGCCCGCGCTGACCGCCTCTCCCTCTTGCTTGAGCCAGCGCGCGATATTGCCCTCGGTCATGGTGGGCGACAACGCCGGCATTAGGACTCGGATCGCCATGTTCTACTCCCTTGGCACGCAATATCGACCTATGGACCGTCTCGGGCGGCCCTGCCTTAAGTCCGATAAAAAGCCGCCTTCGCCGCGGCCACGATGGTCTCGGGCTGCGGCAAGGCAAGGCGTTCCAAATTGGCCGCGTAAGGCAGCGGCACGTCATCGCCGCTCACCCGCACCACCGGCGCATCGAGCTGATCGAAGCCGCGCTCGACGACCGCCGCCGACAGCTCCGCGCCGATGCCGGCGAACGGCCAGCCCTCCTCGACCGTAACCAGGCGATTGGTCCGCGCGACGGATTCGAGCACCGTCTCGATATCCAGCGGGCGGATTGTTCTCAGGTCCACCACTTCGGCCTCGATGCCCTCTTCCGCCAGCGCCTCCGCCGCGGCCAGCGCCTTGGCCACGGCCATGGAATAACCCACCAGCGTGACGTCGCGCCCGGCGCGCACCACCGCCGCCTGGCCAAGGGGCACCAGATGCTCGGGGTCGTCCGGCACCTCGAAGCTTTGGCCGTAGAGGATCTCGTTCTCCAAGAAAACCACCGGGTTGGGATCGCGAATGGCACTCTTCAGCAGGCCCTTGGCATCGCCCGCGCTATAGGGCGCCACCACCGTCAGCCCCGGGACATGGGCATACCAACTGGCATAGCACTGAGAATGTTGCGCGGCGACCCGCGCGGCGGCGCCGTTCGGCCCGCGAAAAACCACCGGAACCGCCAGCGCGCCACCCGACATATAATGACTCTTGGCCGCCGAATTGACGATCTGATCGATCGCCTGCATAGCGAAGTTGAAAGTCATGAATTCAACGATCGGCCGCAAGCCCGCCATGGCCGCGCCGATGCCGATGCCGGCGAAGCCCGCCTCGGTGATCGGTGTGTCGATCACGCGATCGGGCCCGAACTCCTCGAGCAGCCCCTGACTCACCTTGTAGGCGCCCTGATACTCGGCAACCTCCTC
>JAUVWK010000157.1 GCA_030604165.1 Alphaproteobacteria bacterium
ACATAGGTGCCGCTCACGTTGGTCTCGACAAAGGCGGCAGGGCCATCGATGGAGCGGGCGACATGGGATTCGGCGGCGAGGTGCATAATCGCGTCCGGTCGGTGGGATTCGAACAGCGCATCGACAGCGCGGCGATCGCAAATGTCGGCTTTCACGAAGCGATAATTCGGTTGCTCTTCGATGCCGGCCAGCGATTCGAGGTTGCCGGCATAGGTCAGCTTGTCGAGATTGATTACCGTATGGGCGGGCTCGCCCACGAGGCTGCGCACCAGCGCCGAGCCGATGAATCCGGCGCCGCCCGTCACCAGAATGGTCAGCGGCGGCAGCGTCACCGCATCTGCTCACGCGCCCGCAAGGTCTTCGGCGCGGGCGTTGGACGGGCTGCCGTTGTGGTCGACCGAGAGCAGGCGCGGCACCAGCACGCGCGCCGGCGCCAAGGTTTCGGTCAGCCGGTCGTAGGTTTGCTGCGCGGCGTTCAGGCTGGTCAAGACGACCGCGTCCAGGCTCTCGAACTCGCCCGCATCGGCGACCACGGCGAGCCCCATGAAGCGCTCGCCGGCGCGCGCCGGCTCGATGATGCCGTGCAGCGTCACCGGGTGATCGCGCGCAAAGAGGATCGCGATCTCGCCCAGCTCGCTGCAGCCGGCCAGCGCGAGATCGCGCCACCCCGAGCCGTGGCAAACCTTGAAGATGGCGTCGTATTGGCTGCGCGCGCGGCGGAAAAACAGGAACGAATCGGAGAGGTACTCGGCGGTCAAGCGGGTCTTCTCGGAAAAGCCCGTGGGCGTCAGATAATAGGCGTAACGGTTGGGCGGAATCTGACCGATCTTGATGTAGCCCTTGCGCACGCTACGCTTGATGTAGGCGTTGGTCATGCCAAGCGCGATGCCGAGTTCCTTGGCGAGGGTGCGCTGATTGACGTGTTCGGAATCGCCGATCCGCACCAGAATATCGCGGATGATCTCGTCGTCGCGGGTCTTGCGGGTCATCGCAGGGTTAAGCCGCGGCACTCAATACCCGACCGCGCCCGCGCAAGCGCGGGGACGGACAGAAGCAAATGACAAGATTGAGATGGATTGCCAGGAGTCAGTGACGCTACCGCCGTTCCGGGTGGCCCCAATCCACCCGGCCGGAACTCTACCAACCGCCCCTTAACGTGACTGTTTTCAAGGGTTTCACGGCTGAATCGGGGCGATTTGTTCACAATTTGAACAAGGGGTCAAGGGCTTTTGTTCAAAAATCGAACGCCTCGCGACCTCGATTAGGATCGGGCCTTGGCCCATCGTCTGCGTCTCTCGCCGGAGTTGGGTGAGCTGGCGGCGCGCACGCGCTCGGGGGTTTCGTTTGCGCGGGCGATGCGCCATGGTAATCATCGAGTTAATCATCGCTAAGCGCCGCGGCCGGCAGCGGTTTCGGCGCGGCGGAGACAATAGCGAGGCGAGAGCTCATGGCGACCAAGCTGGATGGCGCGCCCGAGGCGCCGGACGGAACGGCGGCGGCGCTGAGCAAGGCGGGCCGGCTCAGGGCCGCGCTGCAGGCGCCGGGGCTCGCCTTCGTCATGGAAGCGCATAACGGGCTCTCCGCCAAGATCGTCGAGGAGGCGGGCTTCGCGGGCATCTGGGCCTCGGGCCTGACCATGTCCAGCGCGCTCGGCGTGCGCGACAACAACGAGGCCTCCTGGACCCAGGTCCTGGACATGCTCGAGTTCATGGCCGACGCCACGACGATCCCGATCCTGGTGGACGGCGATACCGGCTACGGCAACTTCAACAATGTCCGCCGGTTGGTGAAAAAGCTCTGCCAGCGCGGCATCGCCGGCGTCTGCATCGAAGACAAGCTGTTCCCCAAGACCAACTCCTTCATCGGCCAGGGCCAGCCGCTGGCGGACATCGACGAGTTCTGCGGCCGCATCAAGGCCGGCAAAGACAGCCAAACCGACGACGCGTTCAGTCTCGTCGCCCGCGTCGAGGCCTTGATCTCGGGCTGGGGCATGGACGAGGCCCTGAAGCGCGCGGAGGCCTACGAGCGCGCCGGGGCCGACGCCATCCTGATCCATTCCAAGCAGCGCTCGGCCGACGAAATCCTGGGCTTCGCCAAGGAATGGGCCGGGCGCAGCCCGCTGGTGATCGTGCCCACGATGTATTACGCCACGCCCACGCCGGTGCTCCGGGACGCCGGTGTCTCGCTCATCATTTGGGCGAACCACAATTTGCGCGCGGCGATCACGGCCATGCGCGAGACCAGCCGGCGCATCATGGAGGAACAATCGCTGACCAGCGTCGAAGGCGCCATCGCCAGCGTCAAGGAGGTCTTCAACCTGGTCGGCCAGGGTGAGCTCAGCCGGGCCGAGCAGCGCTACCTGGCGCCGGTCGCCGACGGCCCGCATGCCATCGTGCTCGCGGCCTCGCGCGGCGACGCCTTGGCGCCGCTGACCGAGGAAAGGCCGAAATGCATGCTCGACGTGCGCGGCCAGCCTTTGCTGCGCCGCCTGATATCGACCATGAACGCCTGTGGCGTGCGCGACATCACCGTGGTGCGCGGCTATCGCAAGGAGGCCATCGACCTGCCGAACATCACCACCGTCGACAACGACGCCTATGCCGACGGCGGCGAGGCGGCCTCGCTGGCCTGTGCGGCGGAGCGGCTGCGGGGCGCTTGCCTGGTGAGCTACGGCGACATTCTGTTTCGCAACTACATTCTGGAAAATCTGCTCGCGGCGGACGGCGACATCGTGCTGGTCGTGGATGTGCGGCTGCGCGACGGCGGCCATCGGGCGCCGGGCCGGGCCGTCGATGCGGTGCGTTGCTCGCGCCGCTTCACGGGCAGCTATCTGGACGAGGAGCCAGTGACGCTGAGCGAAATCGGCGGCGGCCTCGCGCCGGAGACAGCCGACGGCGAATTCATCGGGCTCGTCAAACTCAGCGAGCGCGGCAGCGCGCTGGTCCGTGACGAGCTCGACGCCATGCGCGCCGACGGCACGCTCGACGGGTCGGATCTGCCCGAGCTATTCGCGCGTCTGACAACCAAGAACGTACCGATCGCCGTGCTCTATATCACGGGGCATTGGCTCGACGTCGACGACGCGTTCGACCTGGCCAAGGCACGCAACCTGATCTGACCCGGGGGGTCGAGGGCGAGGCTCATGATCTCCGCCGATGCCTTCCTGCGCCCGGCGCGGGCGCGGGGCTTCGATTTCTATACCGGCGTGCCGTGCTCGTTCCTGACGCCGCTCATCAACCGGGTGATCTCGGAGCCGGCGCTCGACTATGTCGGCGCGGCCAGCGAGGGCGAGGCCGTGGCGATCGCCGCCGGCGCCTGGCTGGCGGGCCGCAAGACCGTCGTCATGGGCCAGAACTCGGGTCTTGGCAATATGGTCAACCCGTTGACCTCGCTCAACTTCCCGTTTCGCATCCCGACCCTCATGATGATTACCTGGCGCGGCCAACCGGGATTGGCCGACGAGCCCCAACACGAATTGATGGGCGAGATCACGGCTTCGCTGCTCGCCCTCATCGGCGTTGGCCACGCCGCCTTCCCCAAGCGCGACGGCGACGTGGAAGCCGCGCTCGAGGCGGCCGAACGCGCCATGGCGGCGGACGATCTGCCGTTTGCCTTGGTCTTGGAAAAGGGCGCCGTACGCGACGATGGGCTCGAGCAACCCGAGCGCGTGCCGCCACCCCGAGGCGAGCGCACCGAGCTCTCGCGCGGCGGCGCGCGAGCCGCCCGCGTCGCGGTGCTGGAGCGCTTTCTCGCCCTCGTGCCCGAGCCGGCCGCGGTGATCGCGACCACGGGCAAAAGCGGGCGCGAGCTCTTCACCCTGGCTGATCGACCGCAGCAGCTTTATCAGGTGGGCTCGATGGGTTGCGCCGCCGCCATGGGGCTGGGGGTGGCTCTGAATACCGAGCGCCCGGTGGTGGTGATCGACGGCGACGGCGCGCTGCTCATGAAGCTGGGCACGCTGGCGACCATCGGCGCCTGCGCGCCGCGCAATCTCGTCCACCTGGTGCTCGATAACGGTGTGCACGACTCGACCGGCGGCCAGGCCACGGTCTCCGCGAGCGTGGATTTCGCCGACGCCGCGCTCAGCTGCGGCTACGCCGCCGGCATCGCCTGCGACGAATTAGCGGGTTTCGAGCGCGCCTTCGCCCAAGCCCTGGCGGGGCCAAAGCCCTGCCTCGTTCACATGCGGATCAAGCCGGGCTCCGTGGCGAATCTCGGGCGGCCCACCATCAAGCCGAAAGACGTGGCGCGGCGTTTCCGCGCCTTCCTGGCGTAGCGCGGCGAGGAAATATCCAAAATCAGGCCGATTCGACGTCTTCGCTCGGCACGGTGACGCGCACGGCGCGGCCCATGAGCTTGAGCAGAACCATGACGCGCTCGGCGTCGCTTTCGAGCTGGAAGATGCCTTCGAGATCCGCCAGCGGCCCGACCCGAATCCTGACCCGGTCGCCCGGCTGGAAGGGGCTCGGCCTGAGGTCGAAATGGCCATCTTCGCTCGCCTGCATCTTGAGACCATCGACGATGGCATCGCCCACCGGCAGGGGGCCGTCGGCCCCGCTCACCAGGTCGCTCACGCCCATGGTAGAAAGAATCGGGCGCCAGACTTCGGCCTGGAGGTCGACCCGGACGAACAGATATCGTGGAAACAGCGGGCGCAGCACGGTCTCGATCCGCCGGGCATGACGCCGGGTTTTGCGATAGAGCGGCAGCCACGTGTCATAGCCTTGGCGCGCGAGATTGGTGAGCGCGCGGCTCTCCGCGTTGGCATGGCTGTGAACGACGTACCACTGTCTCATTGACGGCTCCGACAACGCCCAACTCCGGCGCCGGGCGAGCGCCTGTCTAGCACCGATCTGTGTCGATTGCGACGGTGGCTTGCGTGCCGCGCCCGCAGGCGCTATGGCTGGCGCCGTTCATTCGATCTGACTAGACTGACGATCATCCATAAAACAGAACCGTTTATGTCCGAATCGCGTAACACCGACCGAAACGGGAGTGCTGTGAAGCGGCGCGGCGTCATCGTCGCCAAGATTGCCGTTTCCGGCGCGCTCGTCTGGTATCTGGTCAGCAGCATCGACCTGGCGGAGAGCACCGAGCGGTTGACGCGGTTCGACGCCGGTTGGGGCGTGTTCGCGCTTGCCGTGCTCGGGCTGACCTTCCTCGTGGGCGCCTTGCGTTGGCGCGTCTTCGCGCGCCGTCTGAACATTGCCTTGACGATTGGCGCGGCGCTTCGGCTGAGCTTGATCGGGCAATTCTTCGGACAAGTGCTACCCGCCGGCGTTGGCGGCGATGCCGTGCGCGCCTGGCTCTTGGTCCGTCGGGGCGCCGACATTGGGCCGAGCGTGGGCAGTATCGTGCTCGACCGGCTTGCCGGCCTCGCCGCGCTGCTCTTCATGATCGCGCTATCGCTGCCCATGACGCTCACGTTGGTGGACGACGCCAATATGCGCTGGGGCCTGGCTCTTTTGCTCGTCGTCGGCATCGCGGCGATCGCGCTTTTGCTCGGTCTCTCTTATTTGCCGCATACGATCGCGCGCTGGCGGCGCGTGCGGAGCCTGGCCGATACGATCCGCGCGGCACGGCGCGCGGGTCTTTCGCCACGGCCGGCGCTATCCGCCTTTGGCTTGTCGCTATTCGGACATCTGCTTAGCGTGCTCACGGTGTTTTTGCTGGCCAAGGGGCTGGGCTTGACGATTGCGCCGCTGGCCTGCCTGGTGCTTGTTCCGCCGGTGGTGCTGGTGGCAATTCTGCCAATCTCCATCGCTGGATGGGGCGTGCGCGAGGGCGCCATGGTGGCGGCGCTCGGCTTTGCCGGTGTCGCGGCCGGAGACGCGCTGGCAATTTCCATTCTGTTTGGGTTGGGGGCGCTCGCGATCAGCCTGACCGGCGCCGTGTTCTGGTTGGCCCAGGGTCGCGAGACGCGGCGGGGGTTATTTGGGGTGCGACTTGCGGAACAACCTCGAACCGAGACCGCGACGCCATGACCGCGCTTGCGCCCCAGATCGTGGAGACCGGACGCACCTTACCCGAACGCGAGCTTTCGTCGCGCAAGCAAGCGGTGCGGGATCTCTACGACCGTCTCGCGCCGACCCGCGACGCGTGGATCGAGCGCAACGCTTTTTTCCATGCAGAGGATCGCCGCTGCCTGCGTTTCCTCGTCTCGGAAGGTCTCAAGGTGCTCGACCTCGGCTGCGGCACCGGCCATCTGTTGGCCGCGCTCAAACCGGCCTATGGGGTCGGTATCGATATCAGCCCGGCCACCATCGAGGTCGCGCGCCATAACTATCCATCCGAGCGCCATGCGGAGCTGGAATTCCTGATCGGCGATGTCGAGGACGAGGCGGTGCTGCGCGCGGCCGGCGGGCCCTTCGACGTCATCCTGCTCTCCGACACCGTCGGCGCGCTCGAAGACGTCGAGGCGACCCTGGCCAGCCTGCACCCGCTTTGCACCAGGGATACCCGCGTCGTCATCACCTATTATTCGTGGCTGTGGGAGCCGATCCTCGGTCTCGCCCGGCTGTTCGGCGCGAAAATGGCGCAAACGGCGCAGAACCGTCTGATGCCGGACGACATCGCTAGTCTTCTCGA
>JAUVWK010000254.1 GCA_030604165.1 Alphaproteobacteria bacterium
CGTCCTTGTTGGTCAGGCGGTCTATTTCGTTGGGCCGTCGCACGGTCTTGGTCTCCTTGGCTCGCTTTAGAGGCCGAGTTCGAGAGTAGAGTGCGGGCCGCCAAATTCGTTAGGGTGCAGAAACCCAGCCGCTGGGTTAGGACTAGGTACTACGCAAGGGAGTGGGGGCCGGGCCTCGCCCGAAAAATCGGGGCACCGCGCCGACGGAGGCCAAAATTGTGGTTAACAACTCCTCAACGGAAATGATGAAATGATCCACGGTTCGTGACGCCCGCGCGCCGTCCTGCGGGCGCGTCGTCCCGGAGCGGAAGTGCCAAAACGGAGAGCGCCGATGGTCGCCAACCAGTCAAATCCGCCCTACGCCACCCATCAGGTCGAGAATCAACCGCCGCCGCTCGAGAACTACGACGTCTATGGCTCGGACCGCTGCCTGGGCGAGGCGGTGCGGCGCAACGGCGCCGATTGGGCCGAGCCGAGGCTCAAGGAATTGGGTGCACTCGCGGGCAGCGCGCGCGTGATGGAGCTGCGCCGCCTCGCCAATCAATATGCGCCGACGCTGCGCAGTCACGACCGCTACGGCAACCGCATCGACGAGGTCGAGTTTCACGCCGCCTGGCACGAGCTCATGGCCATCGGCATGAAAGCCGGTGTGCACGCACTAGCGTGGAGCGAGCCGCGCCCCGGCGTGCACGTGGCGCGGGCCGCGCTCGCCTTTCTGATGAACCAGGCGGAGAACGGCGTCTGCTGTCCGTTCGCCATGACTTTCGCGAGCCTGCCGGCGCTGCGCCATCAGCCGGACATCGCCGCGGAATGGCAGCCGCTGCTCTGCTCCGGCCAATACGACAAACGCGCCATCCCGGCCGGCAAGAAAACCGCCGTAACCTTCGGTATGGCGATGACCGAAAAACAAGGCGGCTCGGACGTGCGCGCCAATTCGACACGCGCCGCCCCGGTCGCCGCCGGCGGGCCTGGCGCCGAGTACCACCTAACCGGCCACAAATGGTTTTGCTCGGCGCCGATGTCAGACGCTTTCCTGACGCTCGCCTACAGCGCGGGCGGGCTGTCCTGTTTTCTGGTGCCTCGTTGGCGACCGGACGGCAGCCGCAACCGCTTCTTCCTGCAGCGCCTCAAGGACAAGCTCGGCAATCGGTCCAACGCCTCCAGCGAGATCGAATATCACGACAGCTGGGCCCGCATGGTGGGCGAGGAGGGCCGCGGCGTGCCCATCATCCTCGAGATGGTGCACCACACCCGCCTCGACGCCGCCGTCTCGGCAGCCGCGATCATGCGCCAGGCGCTGTCGCATGCCATTCACCACACTACCTACCGCTCGGCGTTCCAGCGCCGCCTGATCGACCAGCGGGCGATGCAGAACGTGCTCGCCGACCTCGCCGTCGAATCCGAGGCCGCCACCATGCTGGTCATGCGCATCGCCCACGCCTTCGACCAAGGCGACGACGCCGAGCAGCGCGCGTTCGCGCGTATCGCCACGGCGATTACCAAATATTGGATCAGCAAGCGCGTGCCGGAGTTCGTCTTCGAGGCGATGGAATGCCACGGCGGCAACGGCTATGTCGAGGAATCCGCCCTGCCGCAGCTCTATCGGGAGGCGCCGGTCAACTCGATTTGGGAAGGCTGCGGCAATGTCATCTGCCTCGACGTGCTGCGCGCCATGCAGCGCAATCCGGAAGCGCTCGCGGCCTACCTTGCCGAGCTGGACCGCGCGCGCGGCGCCGACCGGCGGCTCGACCGCGCCATCGACGACTTGCGCGCCGCCCTCGCCGACGACAGCGACCCCGAAGCGCGCTGCCGCCGGCTGGTGGAGCGCATGGCGCTAGCCCTGCAAGGCGCTTTGCTGGTGCGCCACGCCAGCACACAGGTGGCGGACGCCTTCTGTGCCTCGCGGCTCGACGGCGAGCGAGGGCTGGTCTACGGCACCCTGCCGGCCGGGCTCGCCCGGCGCGAGATTATCGCCGGCAGCTGGCCGAACCTCGATTAACGCCAACGAGCGGCGACAATCGCCGCGTTCCGGCTCAGACGTCCGAGTGCTGCCGCAAGGCCGCGCGCAGCTCGCGCTGGTAGGTCAGGAGAAACGGGCGTTTGCGCACTTCCGTGGCCCAATCGACCAGGTCGAGATCGTCTTTGCGGGCCCGTTCGCGAGCCTCGACGATCTCCTGCACCACCGTCTCCGGCAGCACCTCGACCATGATCGAGAGCCCTTCGCAGTCGCTCACATGGGGCAGCACGCTACGAACGATACGCACCGCCAGCCTGGCGTCCGCCGCTTCGAACGGCTTCTTTTCGGCGAGCTTCATGAGCCGGAAGGCGCTGATGATCGCCCGATCGTGCTCGAGCAGCAGATGCTCGATGTAGAGTTTGCCGAAAATTTCCACCAGCGCCGGATAAAGCGCCTCTTCCTCGTAGCGGAAATGGGGTCCGCAGAGGCCGCCGATGGTGCCCAGCAAGGTCTTGGCCCGGCGCCGATTGCGCGCCTCGAAGGCGGCCAGAAGCGCCAAGAGGGCATCGCGAATTTCGCGGTGTTCAGCGCGAAAGAATTCGCCAAACCGCGCGGCCGGCGAGTTTTCTGTTGGCTTGGGTTTATGTTGGGCCATCGGCGGTTATCCGGACCAAGCTGTCCAGAGAGTATTCGGCCTGGCGGGCGGTGTGTAAACAGCATTTGGCCCGGCCGAAGGGAATATCACGGCACCGCGTTTACCGATCCGCCGCGGCGGTTTCCTTGGCGTGGGTTTCTTCGGCGATCAGATCCTGCCGCGACGGCTTGCCGAGCAGCGTGCGGGGCAGGGTTTTCCGGAAGTCGACCCGCCGCGGGATTTCGAACGGCGCCAGCCGGTCTTTTAGAAAGCCGCGCAAATCCGTGGCCTTGAGCTCGGCGCCGTTGCGCAAGACCACATAGGCCTTGACGAGCTCGCCGCGATGGCTGTCCGGAAGGCCGCAGACCACGACCTCCTCGACCGCCGGATGCTCGGAGATCGCCTCCTCGACGACGCGGGGATAGACGTTGAAGCCGCTATTGATGATCAGGTCCTTGATTCGATCGACCAGATAGACGTAGCCGTCGGCGTCCATGTGCCCGACGTCGCCGGTGCGCAAAAAGCCGTTGCGCAGCGCGTCAGCGGTCTCCTCGTCGCGGCGCCAGTAGCCGGCCATGACCTGGGGGCCGGCAACGCAGATTTCGCCGCGCTCGCCGAGCGGTACGGCCCGGTCCGGGTTGTCGAGCGAGACGATCTTGACCATCGTGCCCGGCAAGGGCAGGCCGATGGAGCCCGGCTTGTTGACGCCGACGAACGGATTGATGGTGCAGACCGGAGCCGCCTCGGTCAGCCCGTAGCCTTCGACCAGCGTGCATCCGGAGACCTGCTCGAAGGTCCGCTTGACCTCGGGCGGCAGGGCCGCGCCGCCCGAGATACAGTAGCGCAAGCTCGAGAGATCGTAATTCGCGAGCTCCTTGTTGCGGTTGAGCGCCGAATACATGGTGGGCACGCCGACAAACACGCTGGGCCGCTGCTTGTCGATCAGCTTGAGCACCTCGAGCTCCTTGAAACGCGGCAAGAGCACGATCTCGGTGCCGCAATAGAGGCCCAGATTCAAGACGCCGGTCATGCCGAAGACGTGAAACAGCGGCAGGATGGCGAGCACCTTTTCCTTGCCCGGCTTGAGGTCGGGCGCCCATAACCGGATCTGCACGCAATTGGCATAGAGATTGGCGTGGCTCAGCTTGGCGCCCTTGGGCCGGCCCGTGGTGCCGCCGGTATATTGCAGGGCGGCAACGTCGCGCGTCGGATCGATCGAGACCGGCTCGAAGGCGCCGTCGTTGGCGATCAGCTTGTCGAACCGCACATGCCGCGCGTCGCTCGGAATGGCCGCGATCTCGCGCCGCTTCATGAGCCGGAACAGTGCATTACCGGGAAACGGCAGCGCCGCGCCCATGTTGCACACCACGATCGTTTCCAGACCGGTGTCCTCGAGCCGCGCGGCCACCTTGGCGTACAGGCTGCGCAGATTGAGGGTCACCATGATCCGGGTCTCGGAATCGGCGATCTGGCGGGCGATTTGCGGCCCGGCGTAGAGCGGATTGAAATTCACCACCGTGCCGCCGGCCTTGAGAATGGCGTAGTAAGCGATGACGTAGAAGGGCGAATTGGGCAGGAACAGTCCCACCTTCACGCCTTTGTCCACGCCGAGATCGCGGAACCCTTTGGCGGCCTTGGAAACCTGCGCGCCGACCTCGCGGTAGCTCAGCTTTTTGCCGAGAAATTCCAGGCAGGGATTGCCGGCATATTTCGCCACCGCATCGTCGAGGATGGCGAACAACGGCTTGGCCTCGATGTTCACGTCCCAGCCAAGGCCCGGGGGGTATGACGGCTCCCATGGGTAGGGCCGGGTTGCCAAGACCGTCTCGCCCGCGCCGCGTCGGCCCCGATAGATGAGGGCCAAGAAGAACGTCCCGGCGCGCCGCATGGTGGCCATCAAATTCACGGCGAAAGCAACTCCTCAGTCCCTACGGCATGCGGCTGCGCTCGGCCCGCGACCAATCATAGCCCAGCGGGAGCGTCCCCGAATGCTATCCCACGTCATGATTCGCCCATGTCATGATTCGCCCATGTCATGATTTGGCACGCACCATGAGACCGAGCCGCGCCCCAGAACGAGAGACCGGCGCCGGTCGGAGTGGTGCCAGACTGTGGGCGCCAAAATGTGGGCGCCAACTACGCGCAGGTAAAGAAAATTCGGAGGAACGAAGCATATGGCCCGCGAGGTCGGGCCCAAGCGGCCCGGGGCTGGGCCTCTTCGGAAGGCCGGCGTTAGGCCTCTTCCGAAAGAAAGTTCTTGAGACGCCCCAGCAGTCCGGCCTTGGCCTTTCCTGCCTTGGGCGCGGCC
>JAUVWK010000082.1 GCA_030604165.1 Alphaproteobacteria bacterium
GCGACCCTGACCTGATCGTGCTCATGCTCTGCGGCTACGACCTCGCGCGCACGCTGACCGAGGCGCGCACCCTTGCCGCCCGGCCCGACTGGGCCGCGCTCAGGGCGGTGCGCACCGGCCGGCTTTACGCCGTGGACGGCAACGCTTTTTTCAACCGGCCTGGGCCTCGGCTCGTCGAATCGCTGGAAATACTGGCCGAAATCCTTCACCCGAACCATTTCAACTTCGACCACCACGGCCTCGGCTGGCGCCGGCTCGAGGATGGCGCGCCCAACGGAACGCGTGGATAGGGGATCATGCAACAACGAAAAATTCCGGCGACGGTGATTTCCGGTTTTCTCGGCGCCGGCAAGACGAGCTTGATCCGGCACCTTCTGGCGACCGCGTCGGAGCGCCGCATCGCCTTGGTGATCAACGAGTTCGGCGATCTCGGCATCGACGAGGAGTTGCTCCGGGGCTGCGGGCTCGAGGGCTGCGAGGCGGGCGACATCGTCGAGCTGGCCAATGGCTGCATCTGCTGCACGGTGGCGGACGATTTCGTGCCCACCATGCAAACGCTGCTCGCGCGCGAGCCCGCCATCGAGCATATCGTGATCGAGACTTCCGGCCTGGCGCTGCCGAAACCGCTCGTGGCGGCGTTCAATTGGCCGGAAATCCGCAACCGGGTGACGGTGGATGGCGTCGTCGCGGTGGTCGACGGCCCGGCGCTCAAGGCGGGCCGTTTCGCCGACGATCCCGCGGCGCTGGCCGCGCAGCGCGCGGCCGATCCGTCGCTCGATCACGACAACCCCATCGAGGAAGTCTTCGAGGATCAATTGTACTGCGCGGATCTGGTGATCCTGAACAAGGTGGACCGGCTCGACGCGGCGGCGCGCGCTCAGCTGCGCGCCCACCTCGCGCCGCGGCTGCGGGCCGGCGTCAAACTGGTCACCGCCGAGCACGCCCGTGTCAGCGCCGCCGTGCTGCTCGGGCTGGGTGCCGCCGCGGAAGCCGACCTGGCGGCGCGGCCCTCGCACCACGATGGCCTGGACGGCGAGCACGATCACGACGATTTCGACAGTTTCGTGGTCGATCTGGGCCCCATCGACGCGCCGGAGACGCTGGAGCAACGGCTGATCGGCGCCATCGAGGCGCACGATATCCTGCGCGTGAAAGGCTTCGTGCACGTGCCCGGCAAGCGGCGGCGGCATGTCTTGCAAGGCGTCGGCCCGCGCATCGAGCGCTATTACGACCGCGACTGGCGCGCGGGCGAGGTACGCGAATCGCGCCTCGTGGTGATCGGCCGCGCGCCGCTCGACCGCGCCGCCATCGAAACCGCGTTGCGCGGCTGAGAGCGGGAGACACAGGTGCATCTGCTCGCCGCCAAGCCGGGAGGCATCGCCGACGGCACCGAGGCCGTGGATCTCGGGCAAACGCCCGGCGAGATCGTGCTGCTTTCGGCGGCCGATACGGAACTCGCCTGTTTCGCCGCGGCGCAGGCGCGCCTCGGCCCCGACGCGCCGAGCCTGCGCCTCGCCAATCTGCTCAATTTGAGCCACAACCTGTCGGTCGACAGCTATATGGACGCGGTGGTCCAGCACGCCCGCATCGTCGTCGTCCGCTTGCTCGGCGGCGAGAGCTATTGGCCCTACGGCGTGGAGCGGCTCGAGGCGACCTGCCGGGCGCGGCAGATTCCGCTGGCGCTGCTGCCCGGCGACGAGCGCCCCGATGCCGCGCTCGCCGCGTGCGGCACGGTCGCGCACGACAGCGCCGATCGGCTGTGGCGCTATTGCAGCCATGGCGGGCTCGACAACGCCACGCAATGCCTGCGTTACGCCGCCAGCTTGATCGGCCGGCCCGCGGTATGGAGCGAGCCAACGCCGCTCGCCCGCGCCGGTCTCTATTGGCCCGAGGCCGCAGGCCACGGGCTTGCCTTCGAGGACTTGACCGCGCGCTGGCGGGCGCAGGCGCCGATCGCCGCGCTGGTGTTTTACCGCGCCCTGGTGCAGGCCGCGAACACCGCGCCGATCGACGCCCTGATCGCGGCGCTCCAGGCGGAAGGGCTCAATCCGCTGCCGGTCTTCGTCACCAGCCTGAAGGACCCGCCGGCGGCCAAGCTGCTCGAAACCCTGTTGCAAGCCGCCGGCCCGGCGGTGATCCTCAACGGCACCGGCTTCGCCGTCTCGAGCCCGAGCGCGGCGCGGCCGACGCCGTTCGAGCGCAGCGGCGCGCCGGTGCTGCAAGTGGTGTTCGCCGGCTGCACCGAGCAGGACTGGGCGGCGGGCACACGCGGGCTCGGCCCCCGCGACATCGCCATGAACGTGGCCCTGCCCGAGGTCGACGGCCGTATCCTGAGCCGCGCGGTTTCCTTCAAGACCGAAACGCGTTTCGATCCCGCCACCGAGAGCGGCATCGTCGGCTATGCGCCGCGGCCCGACCGCATCGCCTTTGTCGCAGCGCTGGCGGCACGCTGGGCCCGCCTCGCGCGCACGCCGGCGGCCGAGCGGCGGATCGCGCTGGTGCTGGCCAACTACCCCAACCGGGACGGCCGCATCGGCAACGGCGTCGGCCTCGACACCCCGGCCGGCACGGTCACGCTGCTGCAAGCCATGGCCGAGGCCGGTTATGACGTGGCCGACGCGCCGACGAGCGGCGCGGCGCTGATGGCGGCACTCACGGCGGGCCCCACCAACGAGCGCCGCGGGCGCACGGAACGACAGGACGGCGAGAGGCTTTCGCTCGACGCTTACCGCCGCTTTTTTCACACGTTGCCGGCGGCGACCCGGGCGCGCGTGAGCGAACGCTGGGGCCCGCCCGAGGACGATCCCTTCTATGAGCCGAACGCCGAGGGCTTCGTCCTGGCGGCCCGGCGCTATGGCAATATCGTGCTCGCGGTGCAGCCGGCGCGGGGCTACAACATCGACCCGCAGTCGAGCTATCACGACCCGGACCTGCCGCCGCCGCACGGCTATTTCGCCTTCTATGCCTGGCTGCGCGAATCGTTCGACACGCACGCCGTGCTGCATATGGGCAAGCACGGCAATTTGGAATGGCTGCCGGGCAAGGCGCTGGCGTTGTCGGCCGAATGCTTTCCCGAGGCCACGCTCGGGCCGCTGCCGCATATCTACCCGTTCATCGTCAACGACCCCGGCGAGGGTAGCCAAGCCAAGCGCCGCGCCGCCGCCGTGATCGTCGATCACCTGACGCCGCCGCTGACGCGCGCCGAGAGCTATGGCGTGTTGCGGCAACTGGAAATCTTGGTGGATGAGTATTTCGAAGCGGCGAGCCTGGACCCGCGCCGCTGCGCCGTGCTGCGCGACGAAATCATCGAGCTCGCGCGCGGCAACGGCATCGACGAAGACTGCGGCATGGCCGCGACCGACGGGTCCGACGCGGCGCTGCAAAAGCTCGACGGCTATCTCTGCGAGCTGAAGGAGCTGCAGATTCGCGATGGCCTGCATGTCTTCGGCGTCTCGCCCGAAGGCGACCAGCGCATCGACTTGCTGGTCGCGCTGGCGCGCACGCCGCGCGGCGCCGCACTGGGCGAACAATCGCTGACCCGCGCGCTGGCCCAGGATCTAGGCCTCGATATCGACCCGCTCGACGCGGCGATGGCGAAGCCGTGGCAAGGGCCGCGCCCGGCGTGCTTGGTCGACCTAACCGACGGGGAAACCCCCGTCTGGCGCAGCCACGGCGACACGGTGGAACGGCTCGAGGGACTCGCCCGCGCGCTGGTCGCCGGCGAGCGCCGCGCCGCGCCCGCATGGCGCGACACGCGCGCCGTCTTGGCGGCGATCGAGGCGCAAATCGCGCCGGCGGTGGTGGCCTGCGGTGGGCGCGAGATCGCGGGCGCGCTTGCCGCTCTCGCCGGCCGGTTCGTGCCGCCCGGGCCGTCGGGCGCACCGAGCCGAGGACGCACGGACGTGCTGCCCACGGGGCGAAACTTCTTCTCCATCGACACCCGCACCGTGCCGACGCCGGCGGCCTGGCGGCTGGGCTGGGCCTCGGCCGGCCTGCTGGTCGAGCACTACGCCCAAAGCCACGGCAACTGGCCGCGCACCATGGCGATCAGCGCCTGGGGCACGTCGAACATGCGCACCGGCGGCGACGACATCGCCCAGGCGCTGGCGCTGATGGGCGTGCAACCGCGTTGGGAGCCGGCCTCGGGGCGGGTCATCGACTTCGAGATTCTGCCGGTTTCGGTGCTCGACCGGCCCCGAGTCGACGTCACGCTGCGGGTTTCCGGCTTCTTCCGCGACGCCTTTCCCGCCCTCATCGATCTTTTCGACTCCGCCGTGCAGGCGGTGGCCGCGCTCGACGAGGACGAGGCGGACAATCCGCTCGCCGCCCAGGTGAAGCGCGAGAGCGAGAGCTTCGCGGGTGACGCGGGCACGCCGCAAGAGGCCGCCCGCCGCGCCGCCTATCGGGTTTTCGGCGCCAAGCCGGGCGCCTACGGCGCCGGGCTCCAGGCCTTGATCGACGAGGGCGGCTGGCAAACCGAGCGCGACCTCGCCGACGCCTATGTCGCCTGGGGCGGCTACGCCTACGGCGCCGGCGCCGAAGGCCACGCCGCGCACGCCTTGTTCGAGCGCCGCCTCGGCGCCATCGAGGCGGTGGTGCACAATCAGGACAATCGCGAGCATGACCTGCTCGACAGCGACGACTATTATCAGTTCGAGGGTGGCCTGACCGCGGCTGTACGCGAATTGTCGGGCCGCCAACCGACGGTTTATCACAACGATCACGCGCGACCCGAGAGTCCCAAGATTCGCACGCTCGAGGACGAGATCGCCCGCACCGTGCGGGCCCGGGTCGTCAACCCGAAATGGATTCGGGGCGTCATGCGACACGGCTACAAAGGGGCCTTCGAAATGGCGGCGACGGTGGATTACCTGTTTGCCTTCGCCGCCACCAGCCATGCCGTCAGGGATCACCATTTCGATGCCGTATTCGACGCCTATCTCGGCGATCCCGAGGTCAGGAAATTTATCGAGGAGGCCAACCCGGCGGCGCTGCGCGAGATGGCGGCGCGGCTGCGCGAGGCGCAGGTGCGCGGGCTTTGGAAGCCCCGCTCCAACCACGCCTGGGAGCTGCTCGGCAGCCTCGCCCAAGGCACCGCCCCCGAGCCGGTCCAATGACCGAGCGGACGGAGGCCGAGCGCAACCAGCATCACGCCGAGCGCATGGCGAAGCGCAAGGCCGCCCGCGAGCGCATGCTGGCCAGCAAGACCATCGAGAAAGGCCTGCTCATCGTCCATACCGGCAAGGGCAAGGGCAAATCGACCGCCGCCTTCGGCCTCGCGATCCGCGCCGTCGGCAACGGCATGCGGGTGGGCATCGTGCAGTTTGTCAAAGGCAAATGGCAGACCGGGGAGCGCGGCGTGCTGGAGCGCTTTCCCGAGCTGGTGACCATCCGGGTGATGGGCGAAGGCTTTACCTGGGACACCCAAGACCGCGCCCGCGACATGGCGGCGGCGGCAAAGGCCTGGGAGACGGCCCAGGCGATGATCGCCGACCCAAGCTACGGGATGATCGTCCTGGACGAGCTCAACATCGTGCTGCGCTACGACTACCTGCCGCTCGACGAGGTATTGGAAACGCTCGCAGCCAGGCGCCCCGACCTGCACGTGGTGGTGACGGGCCGCAACGCCAAGCCGGCGCTGATCGAGCAGGCCGACCTGGTGACGGAAATGACCGAAGTGAAACACCCCTTTCGGGCCGGCGTGAAGGCCCAGGTGGGGGTGGAATTCTGAGCAGAGGAGAACCCGAACCCATGACCATGATCTTGCATTACCGGGTTGCCATGGCCGCATTGCTCGCGCTCGCCGTTGTGGCGCTCGGGCTGAGCGCGCCGGCGCGCGCGGACTCCGAGCAGCAACAGCTGATCGACCGCGCGCGACTTACCGTCGATGTCATGAAAAGCGAAAGCGACGCCGAGACCATCCGCGCCTACCTGCAAAGCGCCCGCGCGGTCGTCATCATCCCCGAGTTCATCAAGGCCGGCTTCATCGTTGGCGGCGCCTACGGCAAGGGGCTGATTCTGGCGCGCGACGCCACCACCGGCGACTGGTCGTCGCCCGCCTTCATGGAGCTCGCCGAAGGCAGCATCGGCCTTCAGATCGGCGTCGAGGCCTCCGAGATCATCATGGCCGTGCGCAGCGACGACGGCCTCAAGGCGCTTTTAGCGGATCAATTCACCATCGGCGGCGAGGCCGGCATCACGGTGCTCACCTTGGGCGGCAGCCGCGAGGCCGCGACCACCAGCAACTTCGAGGCGGATATCATTACCTTCGCCCGCAGCAAGGGGTTGTTCGGCGGCATCTCGCTGGACGGCGCCAAGCTGATCCTGAAGGAGGAGGACAACGCCCTCTATTACGGCCAGGCGGTCTCGGTGGAGGATATCGTGATCCACCGCAAGGTCGGCAACGTCAATGCCGACCGGCTGCGCAACGCGCTCAGGGGCTTCTGAGCGCGCCTTCGACCGTGAGCGCACGCACGCCAAGCCTGATGCTGCAAGGCACGGGCTCGGATGTCGGCAAGTCGCTGCTGGTGGCGGGCCTGTGTCGCGCTTTTGCCCGTCGTGGGCTCGCCGTGCGCCCGTTCAAGCCGCAAAACATGTCGAACAACGCGGCCGTCACGGCCGATGGCGGCGAGATCGGACGGGCCCAGGCGTTGCAGGCGCGCGCCGCCGGCGTGGCGCCCTGCACCGATATGAACCCGGTGCTGCTCAAGCCGCAATCCGATGTCGGCGCGCAAATCGTCGTGCAGGGCCGCGTCACGGGCACGGCCAAGGCGCGGGACTATCACGCGCTCAAGCCGGAACTGATGCCGCGCGTTATCGAGAGCTTCACGCGCTTGGGCCGGGCGGCCGATTTGGTGCTGGTGGAGGGCGCGGGCTCGCCGGCGGAGGTCAATCTTCGGGCCGGCGACATCGCCAATATGGGCTTCGCCGAGGCCGCGGACGTACCGGTGGCGCTGATCGGCGATGTCGACCGCGGCGGCGTGATCGCGAGCCTGGTCGGCACCTTCGCGCTCCTGGAAGACACCGAGCGGGCCCGCATCAAGGCGGTCATCATCAACAAATTTCGGGGCGATCCGGCGCTGTTCACGGATGCCCTCGAGATCATCCAGGCCCGAACCGGCGCGGCCTGCCTCGGCGTCGTGCCCTATTTCGCGGCCGCGCGCCGCTTACCGGCCGAGGACGCCGTGGCGCTCGATGGCGTCAACGGCGCGCGCGTCATGCCCGGCCCGAACGCCATCAAGATCGCGGTGCCGCGCTTCGCGCGCATCGCCAATTTCGACGACCTCGACCCCTTGCGCGCGGAGCCCGACGTCGCCCTCGACATCGTCGAGCCGGGCCGGGCGCTGCCGGGCGACGCGGACCTCGTGCTGCTGCCCGGCTCCAAGGCGACCCGCGCCGACCTCGCCGATCTGCACGCGCAAGGCTGGGCGGTGGATATCGCGGCGCATCTGCGGCGCGGCGACTGGCTGATGGGCTTGTGCGGCGGCTATCAGATGCTCGGCCGCAGCGTCTCCGACCCCGCGGGCAGCGAGGGCGCGCCCGGGGTCTCCGAGGGGCTCGGGCTGCTCGCCGTCGAGACCACGCTGACGGCCGACAAAACGCTCACCCCGGTGAGCGGGCGCGACGCGGAGTCGGGCGAGGCAGTCTCAGGCTACGAGATGCACACCGGCGTCACCGACGGCCCCGATCGCGCGCGGCCGATGCTGATCCTCGACGGCGGACCGGCGGGGGCGCGCTCGGCCGACGGGCGCGTGCTGGGCTGCTATGTGCATGGCCTGTTCGCGGCCGACGGCTTCCGCCACGCCTTTCTGAACCGGCTGAAACGCCGCGCCCAATCCGGCCTCGCCTACGAAGCGCTCGTCGACGAGACCCTGGACGCTCTGGCCGATCACCTGGAGCAGGCGCTCGACCTCGATCGGATGCTGGAGCTGGCCCGTGCCTAGGAATTACCTCGCGCTAGATACCACGCAACTGGGTCAGCACGGCGATCACCGCCACCAGCGCCGCCACCAGGAAACAGCCGAGCGCGAACAGATAAAGCGTGCGGCGGATATCCGCCACAGTCGCGCGCGCCCTTCCGTCACCGAGCCAAGGGTCGTCGATGCTCTCCGTGCCGTAGCGGCGCGGGCCGAGCAACGCGAGATCGAGCGCCCCGGCCACGGCGGCCTCGGGCCAACCGGCGTTGGGCGAGCGGTGCTTGGAAGCGTCGCGGAGCATGACGCGGAGCGCCTTGAGCGGCGCCGCGCCGGGCGTGAACAGCGCCGCGGCGACCAGCAGCAGGCCGGCGAGGCGCGCCGGCACATAGTTGACCGCATCGTCGAGACGCGCCGCCGCGAGGCCGAAGGCCGCATGGCGCTCGCTTTTGTGGCCGATCATGCTGTCCATGGTGTTGATCGCCTTGTAGGCGAACAGCCCGGGCAGGCCCAGCACGAGATACCAGAACACCGGCGCGACGACGCCGTCGGCGTAGTTTTCGGCGCAGCTCTCGATGGCCGCGCGCGACACGGCATGCTCGTCGAGCGCCGCGACGTCGCGCCCGACGATCTTGGCGACCGCGGCCCGGCCCGCCGCGAGGCCGCCCCCGCGCAGCGCCCGCGCCACCTTGAGGACATGATCGAACAGGCTGCGCTGGGCGATGAGCGACGCGACAACGGCAAGCTCGACGACCCAGCCATAGACGAACGCCCGCGTGAAGTGGCCGATCGCCCAGCCGGCCAGCGCGCCAAGCCCGACAACGACGACGACGGCGAGCAGGCCGCGGATGATGCGGTCGACCTCGCTACGCCGGGGGCGGTTGAGCCTGAAGTCGGCGAACTTGGTCAGGGCGCCCATCAGCCGGACCGGATGGGGCAGCCAGCGCGGGTCGCCGATCAGCGCATCGAGGGCCAGCGCGAGCAGCAACAGGAGCGGCCCGCCCGGCCCCGCCGCCCAATCGAGCGCGTCGAGGGGCGGCAGCTCCCAGAGGCCGGAAAGATCCATGGCCGGAGCATGGGTTGGCGGCGCGCGCGCGTCAATCGGCAAGCCGGGCCCACCGGCTGGCGGCCGCGCGGCCGGAGGATGGCGCCGTGAGCGCGCCGGCGGTACTGCTATGCGGCCATGGCAGCCGCGATGTCGACGCCATCGCCGAGTTCGGGGCGCTGGCAGGGCACATGGCCAAGCGCCTCCCGGAGCGCCGGATAGACCACGCCTTTCTGGAATTCGCCCGTCCGACCATCGGCGAGCGGCTCGACGCCTTGCGCGAGGCCGGCGCGCGGCAAATCGACGCGGTGCCGGGGATGCTGTTCGCGGCCGGGCACGTCAAGAACGACATCCCGTCGGTGCTCAACAACTACGCCGCGAAGCATGACGGCTTTACCATCCGCTATGGCCGCGACCTCGCGGTCGATCTCAAGCTGCTGCGCGCCGCCCGCGAGCGGGTCGCGGCGGCCGAGGCGGAGGCGCCACGCCAGGTGGCGCGCGAGGAAACCCTGCTCCTCGTGGTCGGCCGCGGCACCTCGGATTCCGACGCCAACTCGAACATCTCCAAGGTCACGCGCATGCTTTGGGAGGGCATGGGCTTCGGCTGGGGCGAAACCGGCTACAGCGGCGTGACCTATCCGTTGACCGACGCCGCGCTGGCGCGCGCGGTGCGCCTCGGCTTTCGCCGCATCATCGTGTTTCCGTATTTTTTGTTCACCGGCGTGTTGGTCAAGCGCATCTATGCCGCGGCCGACGAGGCGGCCGCGCAGCACCCCGAGATCGAGTTCATCAAGGCCTCCTATCTCAACGACCATCCGCTGGTGATCGAGGCCTTCCTGGAGCGACTCGCGGAAATCTCGCGCGGCGACAACAC
>JAUVWK010000531.1 GCA_030604165.1 Alphaproteobacteria bacterium
CAGAGGTCGCCATAATAGGGCGCCATGGTGGTGCGGCCGCGCGATTGCTTCAGACCGACCAAGCCGTTGTTCGAGGCCGGAATGCGAATCGAGCCGCCGCCGTCGCTGGCGGTCGCGAGCGGCACGACGCGGGCGGCGACCGCGGCGCCGGAGCCGCCACTGGAGCCGCCCGGCGTGTGCTCCGGATTCCACGGATTGCGCGCCGGCGGAAAGATCTCCGGCTCGGAGGCGATGCAATAGCCGAGTTCGGGCGTCACCGTCTTGGCCAGGCGAATGAAACCGCCTTCGCTGATGCGCGTGGCGATGGCGCTATCGACCGGCGCGCGGAAGTCCTCGAAATAGCGACAGCCGTTGGTCAGCGGCAAGCCTTCATAGCCGGTCAGCAGATCCTTGAGCAGCAGCGGAACCCCGGTGAAGGGGCCGTCCGGCAGCGTGCCCGCCGCTGCCTCGCGGGCGTTGCCGTAGTTCTCGATATTGACGCAGTTGAGCTTGTCGTTGACGCGCTCGATCCGCTCGATGGCCGCCTCCACCAGCTCGATGGGCTTGACCTCCTTGCGCTTGACGAGCTCGGCGAGACCCAAGGCATCGTATTGTTCGAGTTCGATTGTCATGCCAGTCTCCCTTGGCGCACCGTATGGCGGACCGTGGCTCCGGGTCGGTTTCGTCGCGGCACCCGCCGCGCGCCCGACCTTACGTCTAAGTTCGCTCTAGTTTAGCACGTTCGGCAAGCAGGCGAGCACGCCACGATTGGTATCGTTAACGACAGCCAAGGGAGGACCGCTCATGGCCAGCTTCGCAACCGCCAGGGCCCCGAGCGTGGACGAGATTTACGCGCTGGCCGAGGACTTCGGGATAACGCTCGAAGCGGACGCGGCCGAGGCGTATCAGCGTCTGATCGCCGAGCAAATCGGCGCCTATACGAGGCTCGACGCGCTGGCCGAGCCCAAGCTGCCGGTCAACTACCCCCGCCTGCCGGGCCATCGCCCCTCGCCCGAAGAGAACCCCTACAACGCCTGGTATTGGAAAAGCGAGGTCAAGGGCAAGGCGCGCGGTCCCCTGGCGGGCAAGAGCGTCGCGCTCAAGGACAATGTCTGTCTCGCCGGCGTGCCCATGACGATCGGGGCGGCGCTGCTCGAAGGCTATGTCCCCGATGTCGACGCCACCGTGGTCACGCGCATACTCGATGCCGGCGGCACCATTCTCGGCAAGGCGGCCTGCGGGTTTTTGTGTCTCGAGGGCTCTTCCATCACCGCCTCGACGGGCTTGATCGCCAACCCGCATGATCCGAGCCGTGCGGCCGGCGGCTCGTCGAGCGGCTGCGGCGCGCTGCTCGCCGCCGGCGAGGTCGATCTGGCGATCGGCGCCGACCAGGGCGGCTCGCTGCGCGTCCCCGCCGCGTGGTGCGGCCTTTATGGGCTGAAGCCGAGCTACGGGCTGGTGCCCTACTCCGGCATCGCCTCGATCGACTTCACCCTCGACCATGCCGGGCCGATGGCGGCGAGCATCGAGGACATGGCGCGGCTCCTGCAAGTCATTGCCGGGCCCGACGACATCGACCCGCGCCAGGCGGGGATCCATCCGCAAGACTACATGGCGGCCCTCGAGGGCGGCGCGAACGGCCTGAGGATCGCGGTGCTGAAAGAAGGCTTCGGCCGGCCCGAGGGCGAGCCCATCGTCGACCGAAAAGTGCGGGCCGCGCTGCGGCGCTTCGCCAAGCTCGGCGCGAGCGTCTCGGAGATATCCCTGCCCCTGCACAGCGACGGCATGCATATCTGGGCCGCGATCGCCCGCGAGGGGGCGTTGCAGAACATGTTGCTGGCCGGCGGCTGCGGCGTCAATCAGCAGGGCTATCAGATCACCGCGTTGCTCGATGCCTCGGCATCGGCGTGGCGCCAGCGGCCGAACGACCTCGCCGGCACGGTCAAGCTCGGCCTGCTGTTCGGCGAATATATGCGGCGCAACTATCATGGGCGTTATTACGCCAAGGGGCAGAACCTCAGGCGCAGCCTGCGCGCCGCCTACGACGCGGTGCTGGCGAACCATGACCTGATCGCGCTGCCCACCACGGCGATGCGGGCGCCGAGGCTGCCCGACCCGGAAAATTGCACCCACGAGGCCTACGAGCACGAGGCCCATGACAGCCTCGGCAATCCCTGCCCCTTCAACGCCAGCGGCCACCCGGCGCTTACCATGCCGTGCGGCGTCGCCGACGGCCTGCCCATCGGCCTCGGCCTGGTCGCCAAGCACGGCGACGACGCCACGACGATCCGCGCCGCGGCCGCCTTCGCCGACGCCTTCGATTGGACATCGCTGTGAGACCAGGGAATCATGATCGGGGGGCATCAGAGGAGACGGACCATGGCGAGCGATAGTGACCTCTGCTTCATGACGGCGGGCGAGGCGATCTCCGCCTTCAAAGCGAAAACCCTCTCGCCGGTCGAATATATGCAGGCCGTCATTGAGCGCTGCGAAGCGGTCAATCCAAAGGTCAACGCGTTCACCTACACTTTTTTCGACCGCGCCCTCGAGCAAGCGCGCGAGGCGGAGACCCGCTATGCCAAGG
>JAUVWK010000399.1 GCA_030604165.1 Alphaproteobacteria bacterium
GAGATTTGGAGAAGCAGTTCGGCTTCGACAAGCCGGCGCATGAGCGCTTTCTGCAAATGATGGGGCAGTATCTACGCTTAGATTTCGGCGAGAGCTTTTTCCGCGACCGCCGGGTGGTCGATCTCGTGCTCGACAAGATGCCGGTGTCGATCTCGCTCGGGCTGTGGACGACGCTGATCGTCTATCTGATCTCGATTCCGCTCGGCATCGCCAAGGCGGTGCGCGACGGCAGCCGCTTCGACGTCTGGACCAGCGGCATCATCATCGTCGGCTACGCCATCCCGAGCTTTCTCTTCGCCGTGCTGTTGATCGTCCTGTTCGCCGGCGGCAACTTTCTGGATTGGTTCCCCTTGCGTGGCCTGGTGTCGAACAACTGGGGCGAGCTCTCTTGGCCCGCCAAGATCGGCGATTATTTTTGGCACTTGGTGTTGCCGATCGTTTCTCTGGTCATCGGCGGCTTCGCCACGCTGACGATGCTGACCAAGAATTCGTTTCTGGCGGAAATCAACCAGCATTACGTCATCACCGCGCGCGCCAAGGGGCTGACCGAGCGCCGGGTCTTGTACGGTCACGTCTTTCGCAATGCCATGCTGATCATCATTTCCGGCTTCCCATCGGCCTTTATCGGCATTCTGTTCACCGGCGCGCTGCTGATCGAGGTGATCTTTTCGTTGGACGGGCTCGGGCTGCTCGGCTTCGAATCGCTGATCAACCGGGACTATCCGGTGATCTTCGGGACGCTCTTTTTCTTCACCCTGCTCGGGTTGGTGGTGCGGTTGATCGGCGACATGATGTACGTCGTAATCGACCCTCGCATCGACTTCGAGCGACGGGACGTCTAGGCGGTGGACGGTCGCTTCCTCGGCCTCCGCATCTCGCCGATGACGCAGCGGCGGCTGCACAACTTCAAGGCCAACCGCCGCGGCTACATCTCGTTTTGGATCTTCCTGACGCTCTTCATCGTCACGCTGTTCGCGGAGTTCATCGCCAACGACAAGCCGCTGATCGTCAAGTATGACGGCGGCTATTACACGCCCATCTTCGTGAGCTATCCCGAAACCGTCTTCGGCGGCGAATTCGAGACCGAGGCCGATTATCGCGACCCCTTCGTGCGTGAGTTGATCGACGAAAAAGGCTGGATGGTTTGGCCGCTGATTCCCTACAGCTACCGCACCATCAATTACGACTTGCCGGTTCCGGCGCCGGCGCCGCCATCGACGGAAAACTGGCTCGGCACCGACGACCAGGGCCGCGACGTATTGGCGCGGGTGATTTACGGCTTTCGAATATCCGTGCTGTTCGGCCTGGCGCTGACCGTGGCCAGCTCGATCATCGGCATCGCCGCCGGGGCCGTGCAGGGCTATTTCGGCGGCCTTATCGATCTCGGCTTTCAGCGCTTTATCGAAATCTGGGCGGGCCTGCCGGTGCTGTTTCTGCTCATCATCATGGCGAGCATCGTCGAACCCAACTTCTGGTATCTGCTGATCCTCATGCTGTTGTTCAGCTGGATGGGCCTGGTCGACGTGGTACGCGCGGAATTCTTGCGGGTGCGCAATTTCGATTACATCCGCGCCGCCCGCGCGCTCGGCGTGCGCGACAGCGTGATCATCGTGCGCCATGCCCTGCCCAACGCCATGGTCTCAGCGCTCACCTTTCTGCCTTTCATTCTGAACGGCTCGGTCACCACACTCACCGCGCTCGATTTTCTCGGTTTCGGTTTGCCGCCGGGCTCGGCCTCGCTCGGCGAGCTGCTGCAACAGGGCAAGGCCAACCTGCAGGCGCCGTGGCTCGGTTTTTCGGGCTTCGTGGTGATCGCCGTGATGCTCAGTCTGTTGGTCTTCGTCGGCGAGGCGGTGCGCGACGCCTTCGATCCGCGCAAGTTGATGGCGCGATGAGCGCGACGCCGTTTCTTCGTGTGCGCGACCTCGCGGTTTCCTTCGCCAGCGGCGGGGCTGAGGTCGCGGCGGTCAAGAGCGCCTCGTTCGATATCGACAAGGGCGAAACGCTGGCCTTGGTGGGCGAAAGCGGCTCGGGAAAATCGGTCACCGCGCTCTCGATTCTGCAACTGCTGCCCTATCCGCTGGCCCGCCACCCCAAGGGCAGCGTGCTGGTCGAGGGCGAGGAGATGATCGGCGCGTCGGCGCGCCGCTTGCGCCGGGTTCGGGGCGACCGCATCTCGATGATCTTTCAGGAGCCGATGACCTCGCTCAATCCGCTGCACGGCATCGGCCGACAAGTCGCCGAGGTGCTGATTCTGCATCGCGGCATGCGCAAGATGGCGGCGCGGGTCAAGGCGCGCGAGCTGCTCGAGCTGGTTGCGCTCGGCGAGGCGGCCGAGCGGCTCGACGCCTATCCGCACCAGCTTTCCGGCGGTCAGCGCCAGCGCGTGATGATCGCCATGGCGCTGGCCTGCGCGCCCGACCTGTTGATCGCGGACGAGCCCACCACCGCGCTCGACGTCACGATTCAGGCCCAAATCCTGAAACTTCTCAAGGACTTGCAGAGCCGCCTCGGCATGGCGATGCTGCTGATTACGCACGACCTCACGATCGTGCGCCACTTGGCCGATCGCGTTTGCGTCATGCGCGAAGGCGAGATCGTCGAGGCAGGATCGAACCGGGCCATCTTCGAGGCGCCGCAACACCCCTATACGCAGCACCTGCTGGCGGCCGAACCCAAGGGCATGCCGCTCCAGGTCAGGGCCGACGCGGCGCCGGTGATGCGTTGCGAAGACCTCAAGGTTCATTTCCCGATCAAGGCCGGGTTGCTGCGGCGCACGGTCAGCCACGTCAAGGCGGTGGACGGCGTCACGCTGACGGTGCGCCAAGGGCAGACGGTGGGCGTGGTCGGCGAAAGCGGCTCGGGCAAGACCACGCTCGGCATGGCGCTGCTCCGCTTGGAGCGGAGCAAGGGGGCGATCCGCTTCGAGGATACGCCGATCCAGGGCTTCGGCTTCAAGGACATGCTGCCGCTGCGCCGGCGCATGCAGATCGTCTTCCAAGACCCCTTCAGCTCGTTGAGCCCACGGCTCTCGATCGGCCAGATCGTCGAGGAGGGCCTCAAGGTCCACAAGATCGGCGCGACGCGGGCGGAGCGCCGCGAGCTGATCGGCGCCGCGCTGGAAGAGGTCGGCCTCGATCCCGCGACCCGGGACCGCTATCCGCACGAATTCTCTGGCGGGCAACGCCAGCGCGTCAGTATCGCCCGGGCGCTGGTGCTCAAACCGAGCTTCCTGGTGTTGGACGAGCCCACCTCGGCGCTCGACACCTCGGTGCAGGCCCAGATCATCGACCTGCTGCGCGCCTTGCAGGAGCGCTACCAGCTCGCTTACCTGTTCATCAGCCACGATCTGAAGGTGGTCCGCGCCATCAGCCACGAGGTCATCGTGCTGCGCGACGGCCAAGTCATGGAGCAGGGTCCGGCCGCGACGGTGTTCGACCA
>JAUVWK010000491.1 GCA_030604165.1 Alphaproteobacteria bacterium
AAACGCGCAAGCAGCACCCACGTGCTCATGGGCAATGTGGATTCGACTATGCCGGACATCGCTTCAGCAACCGCAGGTGCGGCCTTGGTTGCAGGGGTTGCGGGGCGGAAACTCTGGGCCGAACCATAGCACGGGCCTTACGCGCGGGCCAATCGCGCGCCCCCTGGGCCGGCGGGGTTTCACGCGCCTGAATGATAGTGGGCACTAAGCCGCGAGCTCGCGCAGCCGGGCAGCCAACGCATCGTGCAGGACACCGTTGCTCGCCAGGCAATCGGCATGTTGGGTCTCCGCCTGGTTGTAGCGCAACCGCGCCCCGTCGATCGCGGTGAAGCGGCCGCCGGCCTCGCGCACCAGCAGGTCCCCGGCGGCGATGTCCCAGTCGCTTTTCGGCCATACCGTTGCGGTCGCGTCGTAGCGACCCGCCGCCACCAGCGCCAGCTTGTAAGCGATCGAGCTCATGGCTTGCACGGTAGCCGCGTCGATCCGCTTGGTCCAAGCGGCGCTGCGGTATTCGTTGCGGCTGGCGAGCAAACGCGCCGCCCGAGAGTCCGTGGTCGCGCTTACCGCCATGGCGGCGCCGTTCAACGTGGCGCCCGCGCCCGCCTCCGCCGCGAACAGCTCGTCCTTGGCCGGATTGAACACGACCGCGCCAATTGGCCGGCCCCCCTCGACGAGCGCGATCGAGATGGCGAACTCTGGGATGCCCTTGAGATAGCCGTTGGTGCCGTCGATCGGATCGACCACCCAGACGCGCGCCGCGTCGAGCCGCGACAAATCGTCCTCGGATTCCTCTGACAGCCAGCCATAATCCGGCCGGGCGCCGCCGAGCCGGGCGCGCAACAGGGCGTCGACCTCGAGGTCGGTTTCGCAGGCCACATGCGTTTTGCTCTTGTGCCAAACCTTTTGCGTCGTGCGGAAGCGCTTGAGCGCCAATGCGCCAGCCTCGCGCGCCGCCTCGGTCATCAGCGCGAGGTCGGCGCCGGGGCCGCCTCCGCTCACCGACCGGCCACCATCAAGCCGTCCACCCGCAGCGTCGGCGCGTCGATGCCGAAGCGGAATTCGAGATCGTTGGCCGGCGTCAGATGCGCCAGCATGTCCTTGAGATTGCCGGCGACCGTCACCTCGCTCACCGGGAAGGCGAGCGCGCCGTGCTCGATCCAAAAACCGCCGGCGCCGCGGCTGTAGTCGCCGGTCACGCCGTTGACGCCCATACCGATTAGCTCGGTGACATAGAAGCCGCTCTCGATGTCGGCCATCAGTTCGGCCGGGGTCATGCTGCCGGGCGCGAGATAGAGGTTGGAGGGCGCCGGCGAAGGCGGGCCGCCGGCGCCGCGCGCCGCATGGCCCGTGGTGGCGAGGTCGAGCTGGCGCGCCGAGCGGCTGTCGAGCAGCCAAGTAGTCAGGCGGCCGTCATCGACCACGTCGCGCGCCGTACAAGCGACGCCCTCGCCGTCGAACGGGCGCGAGCGCAAGCCCCGCGTGCGCCGCGGATCGTCGACCACGCGCACGCCCGCGGCAAAGACGGGCTGGTCCATGCGGTCCTTGAGAAAGCTGGTGCCGCGGGCGATCGCCGTGCCGGTAATCGCGCCTGAGAAATGCCGCAGCAGGCCGCCCGAGACGCGCGGGTCGTAGACCACCGGCACTTGGCCGGAGCCGGCCTTTTTGGGATTGAGCCGGCGCGTGGCGCGCTCGCCTGCCCGCCGGCCGATCGCCTCGGGCGCGACCAAGTCCGCCTCATGGCTGGCCGTGGACCAATCGTAGTCGCGCTCCATGCCGGTGCCGGTGCCGGCCAGCACGGCGGCGCTCACCGAGAAGCGCGAGGTGGCGTAGCCGCCGGCGAAGCCGTCGCTGGTGGCCAACCGAACCCGGGTCTGGCTCCACCCGGCGTCGGCGCCCTCGGAGTTGGTGACGCCCTCGACCGCGCGCGCGGCGTCTTCGGCCCGGCGCGCGCGCGCCAACAAGGCGTCTGCTTCGGGCTCGGCCGTATCGACCAGGTCGAGGTCGGGCCAATCCGTCGCCAGCTTGCCGGGGTCGGCCAGCCCGCAATGCGGATCGTCCGGCACGGCCCGGGCCATGGCCACGGCTTGCGCGGCCAACGCGGCCAGGGTGTCGTCGGCGACGTCGGTGGTGGAGACCACGGCCTGTTTCGCACCGACAAAGACCCGCAAGCCGACATCCTGGGCCTCGGCGCGTTCGAGGTGCTCGGTCTTGCCCAAGCGCCAGGCGACGCCGAGCGAGATGCCGTGGAGAAAGACGGCGTCGGCGGCGTCCGCGCCGGCCGTCTTGGCCTTGGCCAAGAGGCCGTCGAGCAGCGCCGTCTCGTCGATCACGGCTTTACCCGCTTTTGCCATCAGCCCCGCTTTCGTTCAATGAATGGCGTTCAATGAATGGCGTTCAATAAATGGTGTTCAATGAACGGCCGCCAACCCGCGCCAAGCTCGGGCGCGCAATCGTCTATATAGGGTAGCGCGCGCCCGCCCGCCAGGGCGGCAGTGGCCGATGGCCGGCCGTCACGCGACGTGCAGGAGCTCTTCGTCCACCATCCAGGCGACCAAGTCCTCGAACATCCGGCGCAGCACCACGGTCTCGAAGCCGAGCTCGCGGATCGCCTTGTCGCAGATCAGGATCTGGTGCTTGGCGGTGGCGAAAAAGACTTCTTCCGTCATCCCCGGCGCCCGCTCGGTGGTGACGACAGGCGCCTGGGCGCCGACCAGCTCGGCCACGATCTGCGCAATCTCTTCGTAGCGGCCCTGGGTGCCGGCCAGAATATAGCGCTCGCCCGTCCGGCCCTTGGTGTAGGCCGCGATATGGGCCTTGGCCACCGCGTCGATATGG
>JAUVWK010000172.1 GCA_030604165.1 Alphaproteobacteria bacterium
CACCTGAACATATTGCCCGCTTTGCCACAGCGGCACCTGGTCCAAGAACGCGCTGCTGCGAAACCAGCCGTCTTGGTCGCCCAGCATGACGAAATAATTGCTGTCCATGTCGGACAGATCGGAAATGTGCCGGGCGTTGGCGCCGTAGGCGGTGAAATGGTGCTCGTCGGTCGCGCCGTGGGCGCTTTTCATGACCGTGTCGCTACTGCCGCCGATCGGGTGATCGCCAAAGCGGTAGCGCCCGCCGACGACCGGCAAAAACGCGAGCAGGTGCGCCAGCCTGATCTGGTGCATATCGCCCCAGTCGGCGAAGTCGTTCAACCGCGGCGCGGCGCGGACCAAGGCGTCGCGCAGATTCTGGCGTAAGATACCCGGGTCGATACGGTCGAGATCGTCGATCATCAAGGTCTTGACCCGCACCACGCCGGAATTGGCGGCGGCCGCGTATTCAGCGAAGGCGCCGCCCGCGAAGACCTTGGTGAAGTGGAACAGGAACAGCTCGAACGCCAAGGCGCCGCGGGAATCGGCGGCATAATGGCCATCCCAGCTCCGGAGCAGACCGACCAGGTCGTGGCCATTGGCCGTTTGGCGATCCGAGAGGCCGAGGGCGTCGATCTTGCCCACGATCAGCTTCGCCAACTTGGCCGCCGACGCCATATAGACGTCTTGCTGAATACTCTCCAGGTCGGAGACGCCGATCTTGGCGTTTGCATCCAGCAGCGTGTTGATCCGCGCGAAGCGATCGTCGGGCGCGAAGAAATAGCTGATCGGCACGTTGGCGTCGACCGGCCGGTTGTTGGAAGAGACCAGAAAGCCGGCCCTGGGATTGTAGCTTGTCGGGAGATCGTCGGCGCCGATCCGCTCGCCCCACAGCGCGTCCGGATTCCGTGGATCGAGAATGAGGTCGGGCGGATGATCGAAATTTCGACTAGGAAGCTGCACCGCCATGAGTTGCCCGATGTTGCCCTTTACATCGGCGTAGAGCATGTTGAGGCCCGGCACCGCGAAGGGTGAAAAGGCTTGGCGAAACTCCTGCCAATTGCGCGCCCGGTTGGCTTTCAAGAACGCGGTAATTTCATCGCTGACGTCGTGCCCCAACCAGCGCAGCGCGAACGCGGAACTCTTGAAATGCTTGAACACCGGGGCGTCGGATAGCACCGGTCCGAACTTGGTCTCGCGGATCACGATGTCGTGGCTGAACCAGCCGCGCACCGAAATGGTCTCGCGGCGCTCGGTGATCTCCTCCGCGTCGAGCTTGGAAATATCGTAAAGGTCGCTGCTGGCGGCGCGCATATTGGTGCCGCCCCAGGCGATATCCTGGTTCCGGCCAAGGCCGAAGAACGGCAACCCGGCCAGCATCAGCCCCACGGTGTGGTATGAGGGCGATTTGCAGCCGACGATCAGCCACAGATTGGGCAACGTGAAATTGACATGAGGGTCATTCGCCATCAGCGTCCCGCCGGTCTTGCTGCGTTTGGCGGCGACCGCGAAGGAGTTGCTGCCGGAACGGCTGAGTCCGCCCAACAACCGGCTGAGGACGGCGAGACGCCGCGGCTTCCTGAAACTGGGGAGCGAAGCGCTCCCGGTCTCCACCAAACGCTGCCAGAGCGCAGGCCAATCGTCCCGTTCGCGCAATTTCAAGAGCGGAAACCACACCAGCCAATTAACGTCAGCCGCGCTCAGGCGACCGATGGTCAATATGTCGGCCACCGTCCAGGGCTCGCGCTTGAGGCCAAGCACCGAATATTCCTGGGGCAACGCGGGCGTGTTGGCTTGGTAGAAATTGATGCCGTGAACGAAGTTCTCAAGCCAGGCGCGCGATTCCTCCGGCAAGGCCGCCTCCGTGGCGGTCACGCCTCGGGTAAAATTGAGGATCCGCAAGGAGTGATCGATCGGCACCGCCAAGGGGCCCGCCATCTCGGCCAGGCGACCCTGCGAAATGCGCCGCGAAATCTCCATTTGACCCAGCCGTAGGTGCGCATGCACGAGCCCGAGCGCGAAGGCCAAGTCGGTATCGCTGGCGGCTTCGATAAAAGGGATCTGGTGATCGTCCCAATGAATGGTGATCTCGTCCTCGATCGGCAGATCCCGGCTCGGGATTGAAGCGAGACGCTCCGCGGTGCTCGTCGCACGCGGCAGCGGCTTGAGCAAAGACCAGCCAAAAAGCAGGGAGCTGACCAAAAGGGGCAAACTCGACACCCCACCGTTGTTACGTTGGCCCACGGTGCCCTTCCCCTCAGCCTATGCTCTGAAATCTACGGTGACCCACTCGGCTCGCCGCCATTTTCTTACTTCCTTCAACACCAGTCCCTGTCCGCACGCGCATCTGCCGTTAAGGTTAATAATTCCAGCTAATCCCTAACAGCTCGTTGACAACCGTAGAGTCCGCACGCCATCGGGCCGCGTCGACCGTTTGGCCGCCGTGCGGGCTGGCTTGGCTTCTCCGCGTCGAATGGTCGCGAGCTGGCCACGGCGAGCCCTCCTCCCCGGCCCGCCATGATGGGCGCATCGGTACATGTAGTAGAAATCTATGATCGAAGCTACAAGATGTTGGGCCGCTTCGACCGTGTCGCGATCGACACGCACAGCCCTAACCCCGTGCAAAGAAATGCTTAATCTTGACGTGTCACTTTAATGCGATTCTTATTGCACAGATATCGAATCTGCCAAAGGGGTAGGGCGGCGACGATTCGTCGAGCCATTCAAATCAGAATGCTTCGTTTCGCATACATAGTGGCACTGGTCGTTTGCCTGGGCGCGGTCGCCCTGGTCGCCGGCGCGCGCGACAGCGCCGCGGGCTATGCCTCCATCGTGATCGATGCCGATACGGGCGAAGTCTTGCGTTCGCGCAATGCCGATACCCGTAACTACCCGGCATCGCTGGCCAAGTTGATGACCCTTTATTTGACTTTCGAGGCGCTCGAATCGGGCCGGTTGAGACTCAACCAAACGCTCAAGATTTCCAAGCGCGCGGCCGGGCAGCCGAGATCCAAGCTGGGCTTGAAGCGCGGCCAGAAGATCAAGGTGCACGATGCGATCCTCGCGCTGATCACCAAATCGGCGAACGACGTGGCCACGGCGGTGGCCGAAGCGATCGCCAAGACCGAGATCAAGTTCTCGCAGAAGATGACTCGCAAGGCGCGCAAGCTCGGCATGAGGCGTACCAGCTTCCGTAACGCTTCCGGTTTGCCGAACCGGCGCCAGCTCAGTACGGCGCGCGACATGGCCACGCTCGCCATGGCGCTGCAGCGGGATTTTCCGCAGTATTACCATTACTTCTCAACCGAATCCTTCACCTACAAAAAGCGGACCTACACGACCTACAACCGGCTGATGTTCCGCTACGCCGGCATGGACGGGATGAAAACCGGCTATATCAGGGCGTCCGGGTTCAACCTCGTGGCATCGGCCAAACGCGACGGTCGGCGCATCGTGGCGGTGGTCTTTGGCGGACGCACCTCGCGCTCGCGGGACGCGCACATGCGCAAGCTGCTCAATATCGGTTTCCGCAAGATGGCCACCCTCGACAAGAGGCGGAATTTCAGCCTCGCGTCAATCCCGAAGCCCCAGGCCAAGCCGCGCGACCCGGCCTTGACGAGCGGGCTATGGGGCATTCAAGTCGGCGCCTTCATCTCGGTTACGGCGGCGCGGCAGGCGATCGAAAAGGCCTCGAAGCGGCTTCCCGGTCTGCTGTCCGATACGACCGCCGCGCTCACGCCGATCACGTCGGATGGCGGCGATACGCTCTATCGCGCCCGTTTGCTGGGCTTGCAGGAGCAGGATGCGAGCAAGGCCTGCCAAACCTTACGCGCGCTGACCATGCCCTGCGCCATCATTCGAAACCCCGACGACCCGCTCAAGGTCGCTCTGGTTCAAGACTGAGCCCGGCGCCCGCCGTCCGCTGGGGCGGCCCTCACTCATGGCTCGTCTCACGCGTATCAGCGGGTGACGGCGAACGCGCGCCGCCACGTCGCACTGGACGGCTTATGGGCCTTGGTGTCTATATGTCGTCGCCCGCCACGGTTCCGGCGGCGGGCCAGGGATTCAGATGACCACGAGAGACCGACGGCCCCCAATGGACGGGCAGGGCCAAACGCCTGAGCCGCCACGGCTGATTCAACCGCCGCCGCGGCGCAGCCTGCTGGCGCGGCTGCGGACCTATTTCCTCACCGGCCTGGTGGTGACCGCGCCGGTCGGCATCACCGCCTGGCTGATCTGGCTATTTGTCGATTTCGTCGACACGACGGTCGTCCCGCTCATTCCCGAGGCCTACAACCCGGCCAATTTCCTGCCCTTCAGCGTGCCTGGGATCGGCGTCATCATTATGCTCGTCGCGATGACCCTGATCGGCGCCTTCGTCACCAACTTCCTGGGGCGTTGGCTGGTCGGCTTCGGCGAGCGCATCGTCGCGCGCGTGCCCGTGGTCCGGACCATCTACGGCGTGCTTAAGCAAATCTTCGATGCCGTGCTGGCGCAGCGCTCCGGCGCGTTCCGCGAGGTGGTCCTGATCGAGTATCCCCGGCGCGGCATCTGGGTGATCGGCTTCGTCACCGGCACGACGAAAGGCGAAATTAGTCGCCTGCTGGACGACGAGATCGTCAACATCTTCCTGCCGACGACGCCCAATCCGACCTCCGGTTTTCTGCTGTTCATGCCGCGCAAGGACTGCGTGTCGCTGGACATGACGGTGGAGGAGGGCATCAAGCTGGTCATCTCCGGCGGCATCGTGGCGCCGCCCGACCGGTTGGCCGACCCATTGGACGAGGCGGGCGAGCCAGTCCTGCCCGTCGCGGAAGAAGAGGCCGGCGCGACTCAGCCCGAACGCAAATAGCGCACCGCAGCGTCGCGCGCGAACAAGTAAAGCAGGTTTCTAAGCGCCTGCCCGCGCGGCGTCTCGAGCTCCGGGTCGCGCGCCACGATCAGCCGCGCATCGTCGCCCGCCGCCGCCAGCAGCTCGCCATGCAGCGCCAGGTCGGCGAGCCGGAAGACCGGCAAACCGCTCTGACGAGTCCCCAAAAGCTCGCCGGCGCCGCGCAGCCTGAGATCCTCCTCGGCGATGCGGAAGCCGTCGTCGGTTTCGCGCAGGATCCGCAGCCGCGCCCGCGCCGCCTCGCCGAGCGGCTGGGCATAAAGCAACAGGCAGGCGCCGGGCTTGTCGCCGCGCCCGACCCGGCCGCGCAACTGATGCAATTGGGCCAGCCCGAAGCGCTCGGCATGCTCGACGATCATCACGGTGGCCGCCGCCACATCGACGCCCACCTCGATCACCGTGGTGGCGACGAGGACGTCGAAACCGTCGCCGGCGAAGGCGGTCATCGCGGCGTCTTTGTCGGGCCCCTTCATGCGCCCGTGCACGAGGCCGACACGGGCGCCGAAGATCTCCTTGAGCTGGGCGAAGCGGTCTGCCACGGCGGCCAGGTCGACGGCTTCGGATTCCTCGACCAGCGGGCAAACCCAGTAGACCTTGGCCTCCTGGGCGGTGGCGCGGCGCGCCGCCGCGATCACCTCGCCCAAGCGCTCCAGCGGCATCACACGGGTCTCGATCGGCTTGCGCCCGGCCGGCTTCTCCGTCAGTTGCGAGGCCACCATGTCGCCATAGGCGGTGAGCATGAGCGTGCGCGGGATCGGCGTCGCCGTCATGACCAGGATGTCGACGCCCTTGCCCTTGCCGGCCAGGGTCAGGCGCTGATGCACGCCAAAGCGGTGCTGCTCGTCGACCACCGCCACCGCGAGGTCATGAAACGCCACCTCTTCCTGGAACAAGGCGTGCGTGCCGATCGCGATATCGAGCTCTCCGGCGGCGAGCGCCGTGCGGGCCGCGGTACGCTCCTTGCCGCGCTCGCGGCCCGTGAACAGGGCCATTCGAACCCGCGTTCCCTGCAACAAGGTCGAAAGCACCTTGAAATGCTGACGCGCCAGAATCTCGGTCGGCGCCATGAGCGCCGCCTGGGTACCGGCCTCGACCGCGATCAGCATGGCGAACAACGCCACCACGGTCTTGCCGCTGCCGACATCGCCTTGCAGCAAGCGGAGCATGCGCGCCGGGGCGGCAATATCCTGCTCGATCTCGCCGCTGGCGCGCGTCTGGCTTTCGGTGAACGAAAACGGCAAGGCCTCGCGCACTTGCCGGCGCAACCGGCCGTCGCCCTCGAGCGCCCGGCCGGGGCTGCGGCGCATGCGGGCCCGCACCAGCGCCAGCGCCA
>JAUVWK010000199.1 GCA_030604165.1 Alphaproteobacteria bacterium
ACCGTTGAACCAGCGCCAACACCAACGATAATAGGGAAAATCGTCACCGAGTCGGAGGGGTCGGTCGCATGAGTGGGTCGAGGCGGGTCGTGATTGGCCTAGTTGCCCTGCTTGTGGTCTGGGGTGCCGCAGCGGCGCCGGCTTGGAGCAAGTCGGCGATCACCGGCGCCCGAGTCGGCCAATATGAGAACGCCACGCGCTTTGTTCTGATCTTGACCGAGGCCTGAAATTTCAAGTTTATACGCTGGCCAATCCCTACCGAGTCGTGCTCGACCTGCCGGCCGTGACTTGGGAACTTGGCCCCAACGCCTTGTCGATCGAGCGGGGGGTCATCGACAACCTGCGCTATGGCCAGTATCAGAGCGACACCTCGCGCGTGGTGTTGGACGTGAACGCGCCGGTGGCGATCAAAAAAGCCTTTCTGCTGCCGCCGGAGCGCGAATTCGCCTACCGCTTGGTCATCGACCTGGAACCGGTGCCCACGGAATTGTTTCGCCAATCCATGGTGCGCCTGGCCGGACCCGAGCCCATCGTCGCGGACGGCGTGGATCGGGCCGCGCTACACCCGGTGTCGACCCGATCGCCCCAGGTCTCGCCAGCTCGCGCAGCCGCCGATCCCGACGCGACGACCGCCGCGGCCTTGCAGCAAACGATCGAGCGCAGCACCGCGGCCATCCATGACCGCGAGCACCAATTGAGCGCCTTGCAGTTCGAGGAACTGCGCTCGGTGCCCCAAGCGCCGGATCAGCCGCCGACCACGGGGGCCACCGAGGCCATGCTCGCGCCGCCGCCACCGCCGCCGCCGCCGCGGCCCAAGCGCGAGCGTTTGATCGTGGTAATCGATGCCGGGCACGGCGGCCAAGATCCGGGGGCCACCAGCCGCAAGGGGCTGCTCGAGAAAAACATCACACTCGCGGCCGCGCGCGAACTCAAGAAAATCCTCCAGGATCGCTACCAGGTGGTGATGACCCGGAAAAAAGATGTCTATGTATCGTTGAGCGACCGCGTGGAAATTGCCCGCCAAGCCAAAGCAAACCTCTTCGTCTCTTTGCACGCCGACAAACACGAAAATAAGAGAGTGCGCGGCGCTTCGGTCTATACGCTTTCGGAAAAGGCCTCCGATGCCGAGGCCGAGGATTTGGCCCAACGCGAGAACAAAGCCGACATCGTGGCTGGTGTGGACCTCTCCGAGGGCTACGACGCCGAAGTGACCCAGATCCTGATCTCGCTCGTCCAGCAGTCCACCATGAACTGCTCGGCGACCTTCGCGACCCTACTGGTTCCCGAAATCGGTAAGCGAACCAAACTGTTGCGGCGCACCCACCGCTTCGCCGGGTTCCGCGTTCTCAAGGCGCCTGACGTGCCCTCCGTGTTGCTTGAATTGGGCTATCTGTCTAACAATCAGGACGAGCAAATATTGAGCGAGCCGACCAGACGGAAGAAACTGATGCGCAGCATTCGTACCGCCATCGATTCCTATTTCTCGGCCTCGAACTGTTGAACGGGTCACAACTTAGCCATATTTTTTAGAGACGGTGCGGATCGTGTCGAAATTTTGGCAAGAGTAATAATTTAGTGCGAATTCAAATCATTACGATTGTTTCATGAAAACGCTGGGGCTCATTGTCGCAGGCCTTCTGATCCTGGCCGCCGTGCTGGCCGGGGGCGGAACCTATCTGTTCTATCATTACGGGCGAGACCTGCCCGATCACAAGCAGCTCGCCGCCTATGAGCCCGCCACGGTGACCCGTATTCATGCTGGCGACGGTCGCCTGATGGCCGAATACGCCGTCGAAAAGCGCGTCTTCGTGCCGTTGGTCGCCTTGCCCCAAGACGTCATCGACGCTTTCCTCGCGGCCGAGGACAAGAATTTTTACCAGCACTTCGGCGTGGACCTGATCAGCGTTGCCCGTGCGATCATCAAGAACATCGGCAATCTGCGCGGCGACCGGCGTTTGATCGGCGCCTCGACCATTACCCAACAAGTGGCCAAGAACTTCCTGCTCACCAACGAGATGTCGCTGACCCGCAAAATCAAGGAGGCCATCTTGGCGCTCCGGATTGAGCGGACCTTTACGAAAGACCGCATCCTGGAGCTCTATCTGAACGAGATTTATCTCGGCTTCGGCTCCTACGGCGTGGCGGCGGCCGCGCTCAACTATTTCAACAAATCGCTGGACGAGCTGACCTTGGCCGAGATGGCCTATCTCGCCGCGCTTCCCAAGGCGCCAAACAACTACCACCCCATCTACCGCAACAAGGCCGGTGTCGCGCGGCGCAATTGGGTGATTTCACGCATGCTGGAAGACGGTCTGATCACGGCTGCGGAGGCCAGCGTGGCGAGCGCGAAGCCGCTGGCGGTGCGGTCCCGCGAGGCCACGGAGATGGTCGAGGCCGGTTACTTCACCGAGGAGGTGCGGCGCTGGCTCTACGAGCGCTACGGTGAGCGCGGCCTTTACAAAGGCGGGCTCTCGGTCCGCACGACCCTGGATCCCGTCATGCAGGCGACCGCCGATAAGATGCTGCGCAGGGGGCTGCTTGCCTATGATCGGCGCCACGGCTGGCGCGGGCCTTTGAGCCGCATGGAGGTCACGACCAATTGGCCCGGACAGCTCGCAAAATTCGAGCCGCCGCCGTCGCCGGATTCCTGGCGGATTGCGCTGGTGCTGGATGTGCATCTCGATGGCGTCGAAATCGGTCTCGCTGACGGGCAAGGCGGATTCGTGCCGCTCGATGAGCTGACCTGGGCCCGGCAACCCGTCGGCGAGCGCGCCGTGGGGCCCGAAGTGACACAGGCAAGCGACGTGCTTGCGCAAGGCGATATCGTCTTCGTGGAGCCCATGGCGCATGGCACCGGTCGGATCTACGGTTTGCGCCAAGTACCGGAAGTCGGTGGCGCGCTGGTGGCCATCGATCCTCACAATGGCCGGGTGTTGGCCATGTCAGGCGGTTTCAATTTTGCGGAAAGCCAGTTCAACCGGGTCACCCAGGCGCGGCGCCAGCCGGGATCCGCGTTCAAACCGTTCGTTTATCTGGCCGCTCTGGACAGTGGATTCACGCCCGCGACCACGGTCCTCGACGCGCCCTTCGTGGTCGATCAAGGCGCCGAGCTGGGCAAGTGGAAGCCCGAGAACTATTCCCAGAAATTCTATGGCCCTAGCCCGCTGCGGCTCGGCCTGGAAAAATCCCGCAATGTCATGACCGTGCGTATCGCCCAAACGGTCGGCATGGACCGTGTGGTGGACTATGCCAGGCGTTTCAACATCAACGCGAATCTACCGCCGGTCCCCGCCATGGCGCTCGGCGCCGGCGAGACCACGCTGCTCCGCCTGACGGCGGCCTACGCCATGCTGGTCAATGGCGGACGGCGCATCGAGCCGGCCACCATCGAGCGCATCCAAGACCGCAACGGCAAGGTGATCCATCGGCGCGACCGCCGAACCTGCAACGCGTGCGCGAGCCTCGGATGGGCCGACCAGCCGCCCCCCCGTCTGCCCGACAAGCGCGAGCAGCTGGCCGATCCGCGCACGACCTATCAGGTGGTTTCCATGCTCGAAGGCGTGGTTCAGCGTGGCACCGGGCGCTCGGTGCGCGAAGTCGGCCGGCCGCTCGCCGGCAAGACGGGCACCACCAACGAGTTCCGTGACGCGTGGTTCATCGGCTTTACGCCCGACCTCGCCGTTGGCGTCTATGTCGGGTTCGATCGGCCCCAAACCCTGGGGCGGCGCGAGTCGGGCGGCAAGGTGGCGGCGCCGATCTTCCGCGACTTCATGAAGAAGGTATTGGCCGATACGCCGGCCGTGCCGTTCCGCGTGCCGCCCGGCATTCGGTTTGTGCGGGTCGATCCGAAAACCGGCGTGCCGGCCCAACCCGGTACGCGAAATACCATCATCGAGGCGTTCCTCGCCGACTCGAAGCTACCCTCGCAACGGCAAACGGTCAGGCAGGGCAACGGCGTGGATGTCGGCGGCCTATACTGATCGCCCTTAACCATCGCCAGCCACTTGGGACACAATCATGCGCGCCGAAATCGCTTCCATGGCCGACGACATCAAGCAGTCGCTGGATCTGCTGAGGAGGCATCTTTGACCTTGAGGGCTCGCTCGAGACGCTCGAGAGGCTAAACGCGCGGGCCGAAGATCCGCAACTCTGGAACGACGCGGAAGCGGCCCAGACCCTCATGCGGGAGCGAACCCGGCTCGACCATTCGATCGCCGGGTTTCGCGCCCTGGAACAGGGCCTGGACGACGCCCTTGGGCTGGCCGAGCTGGCCGAGGAGGAGGGCGACGAAGAGGCCCATGCCGAGGCCGAGGCGGCGTTGCGCGAACTCACGGGCCGGGCGAAAACGCGGGAGCTCGAGAGCTTGCTGTCCGGCGAGGCGGACAGCAACGACAGTTTCCTGGAAGTCCACGCCGGGGCAGGCGGCACGGAATCGCAAGACTGGGCCGAGATGCTGCTGCAAATGTATGTGCGCTGGGCCGGTCAGCGCGACTTCAAGGTCGAATGGGTCGAAGAGAGCTTAGGTGAAGAAGCCGGTATAAAGTCGTCTACCATAAAAATAATCGGGCCGAACTCCTACGGCTGGCTCAAGACCGAGAGCGGGGTGCACCGGCTGGTCCGCATTTCGCCCTACGATTCCAGCGCCCGGCGCCACACCAGCTTCGCCTCGGACTGGGTCTACCCGGTGGTCGACGAGGCGATTAAGGTCTAGATCGCCGACAAGGACCTGCATGTCGATACCTATCGGGCCTCCGGCGCCGGCGGTCAGCACGTCAACCGCACCGACAGCGCGGTACGCATCACCCATCTGCCGAGCAACATCGTGGTGCAGTGCCAGGCCGAGCGTTCCCAGCACCGCAACCGCGCCGCCGCGATGTCGATGCTGCGCGCCCGGCTCTATGAGCTCGAGCTCCAGAAACGCGAGGAAGAGACGCAGGCGCTCAACGCCCAAAAGAGCGAGATCGGCTGGGGCCATCAAATCCGCTCCTACGTGCTGCAGCCCTATCGGCTGGTCAAGGACCTGCGCACCGGTGTCGAGCACACCAACCCCGATGCCGTGCTGGACGGCGCGCTGGACACCTTCATGGCCGCCGCCTTGGCCGCCCGCATCGGCGTCATCGGCGAGCCCTAAGACCGAGGGCCGAACCCTCAAGCGACAAGCGGTGTGTAGAGCGCCGGCTCGAGCCCGGCCTGGCGGCGGGCCGCCTGGTTGAACGGCGGCTTCAGGCCGGCGCGGTGATAGCGGCGCACCAGGGCGCGGTAGGTCTCGGCCGGCGGCAGTGCGCGGACCCCGCAGAGATGGACGAACCAGCGCCAGCCGGCCGCGACGTGGGCGACTTCCTCGCGCCCGATCAGGTCGATGAGCGCGGCGCTCTCGGCGTCGCCCGCCCGGCCGAGCCGCGCGCTCATGGCCGGCGTCACGTCGAGCCCACGGGCCTCCAAAACCAGCGGCACGACGGCGAGCCGGGCCAGCGCGTCGCCCGCGGTATTGGCGGCGGCCTCCCACAAGCCGTCATGCGCCGGGAGGTCGCCATAGGCCGCGCCCAGCGCGGCCAAGCGGCGGGCCAGCAAGTCGAAATGCCGGGCCTCGTCCTCGGCCACGTCGACCCAGTCGTCGTAGAACGCGCGCGGCCAATCGAGCGCGGCGAAGCGGCCGACCAGATCCCAGGCGAGATCGATGGCGTTGAGCTCGATATGGGCGAGGGCATGGAGCAGCGCGACGCGGCCCGCGGCGTGGCCGGCGCGGCGCCGCGGCATCGCG
>JAUVWK010000525.1 GCA_030604165.1 Alphaproteobacteria bacterium
ACGCTCGGTACCCTCGGGCGGGTCGCCGCGCAGCGCCACAATGTGACGAATGCCGGCCTGCCAATAGGCTTGCGCGGTCTCGAGCACTTCCTGGCGCGAAACGCCGACGCAAGTGAGGTGGGCGGCCGGCACCAGGTCGGTCTCGCGCATGATGCGGCAGACGGTGTCGTAGGTCCGCTGCCGTGTGCTGCCGCCCGCGCCGTAAGTGACCGAGACGAAGCGCGGGCCGACCGGGGCCAGCCGAATGATGGCGGCCCATAGCTGGGCGCTAAGCTTTTCTGTCTTCGGCGGGAAGAACTCGAACGAAACCACGATCGGCTCGCCGCTCGACGGCGCCACGACGGCGGCGTCCAGGCGGTCGCCCGGCAGCAAGCGCGCATCGGTATGGAGGGTAGGGCCTCGGGCCACGGAACGCACTCCTTACCCAATTGTCTTGGGCCCACGGAGCATGCCCCGTGGCGCTTTAGCAGTTGTTAACGCGGCTACAAGCTGCCCAATCAAATCCCGCGAGCCGGTTTACGGCCGGCCAGACCGAAAAAAAACCACAACTTGCGTCATGGTATTAACCCAACGCTTTCGCCGGATTTCTATCGCGCCCGCGAACGGTCGGTCAATTTGGCGCGTCTTCCGCTGGCTGATATAGGGTGGCGGGCGGTCTCTGTCAACGGATCGCTTTGAATGATCCCAAGATTCCGACCCCCCTGCTATGGTTCGAGCGATGCAGACCGCCCAGAACGTACAGTCGGGCTCGCTGGACCGCCGGCTCAGCGTCGCGCCGATGATGGAGCGCACGGATCGGCATGAGCGCTATTTCCTGCGCCTGATTACCCGCCGCGCCCTGCTCTACACCGAGATGATCACCACCGGTGCCATTCTTCATGGCGACCGGGCGCGCCTGCTCGCCTTCGATGAGGCGGAGAATCCGCTCGCCCTCCAGCTCGGCGGGAGCGCGCCCGGCGACCTGGCGCGGGCGGCCGAGATCGGCCAATCCTTGGGCTATGACGAGATCAACCTCAATGTCGGCTGCCCCAGCGATCGGGTGCGGTCGGGCAGCTTCGGCGCCTGCCTCATGGCGGAGCCCGACCTCGTCGCGGCCTGTGTCCGCGCCATGGGCGCGGCGGTCGATCTGCCGGTGACCGTGAAGTGCCGTATCGGTATCGCCGGGCGCGAGGCCTACGCGGATCTCAAGGGCTTTGTCGAGGCCGCGGCGGCGGCAGGCGCGGAGAGCTTTGCCCTTCATGCCCGGATTGCCGTCCTGGAGGGTCTTAGCCCGGCTGAGAATCGCGAGATCCCGCCGCTCCGCTACGACCGGGTCTATCGCCTCAAGGCGGACTATCCGGGTCTGGAGATCGTCATCAACGGTGGCGTGGGCTCCCTCGACGAGGCGCAGGCGCATCTCGGCCATGTCGATGGCGTGATGATCGGTCGCGCCGCCTATCGGACGCCCTATGTGCTGAGCGAAACGGATGCGCGCATCTTTGGCGAGGCGCGGCCCGCGCCCAGCCGGCACGAGGTCGTGCGCGCCTTCCTGCCCTATGTCGAGCGGCGCTTGGCCCAGGGCACGCGGCTCCACAGCATGTCTCGTCATATCCTCGGTCTGTTTCAAGGGCGGGCCGGTGCCCGCGCCTGGCGCCGCTATTTGAGCGAGCACGCGCACCGGCCCGGAGCCGGTCCGGAGGTCATCGAACAAGCGCTGGCCCTGGTGCCGGAAGACGCGGCTCTGACGGCCGCCGAGGCGTAAAGGCGCGCCGGCCCGCCGGCCGCACGCCCTCTGTGAAAAGAACTTTCGGTTTGTCCGGCCCAATCCTAGTATCGCCGTAGAACGCACGCGACGTGCGCAGCAGGGCAACAGAAAAGCGTCAAGGAACGGACAAAATGGCAAGAATCGGCGTCGACGTGGGCGGCACCTTCACCGACCTCATCCTCGAGGTGGGCGGTGCGACGAACGGCTCAGGCAACGTATTTGTGCACAAGGTGCCGAGCACGCCCGAGGACCAGTCGATCGCCGTGATTCGCGGCGTCGCGGAGATCTGCGAGCGTGCCGGCGTCCCGCTCGGCGACATCGAGCAGATCGTCCACGGCACCACCATCGCCACCAACGCGGTCATCGAGTATGACGGCGCGGAGGTCGGCATGCTGACCACGCGCGGCTTCCGCGACATCCTCCACATGGCCCGCCACAAGCGGCCGCACAACTTCTCCATGCAGTTCGACGTACCCTGGCAGTCCAGACCGCTGGTCAAGCGGCGCAACCGAATTCCGATCACCGAGCGCGTGCTGCCGCCCGACGGCCGTATCGAAGTGCCATTGAACGAGGACGAGGTGCGCGCGGCCGCCGCGCTGCTCAAGGAGCGCGGCGTCGACGCGGTCATCGTCTGCTTCATCTTCGCCTTTCTGAACAACGCGCACGAACTCCGCGCCAAGGCGATCGTCAAGGAGATCTTGCCCGACACCTATGTCAGTTGCTCCTCCGAGGTGGTCGATGTCATCCGCGAGTATGAGCGCTTCTCGACCGCCGCGATGAACGCCTTCGTCGGTCCACGCACATCGTTCTACCTGCGTAATTTGGAGCGAACGCTGCG
>JAUVWK010000445.1 GCA_030604165.1 Alphaproteobacteria bacterium
CGCCAGGCGAGGCCACGGCATCGCCCGCCGAGGCGGAGCCCGCGCCGCTTTCGCCGGCGGTGCGCAAGCTCATCGAGGAACACGCCCTCGACGTGGCGGAAATTCAGGGCAGCGGCCGCGACGGCCGTATCCTCAAGGAGGACGTGCTGGCGCTCATCGAGACCGCACCGGAGCCGGCCCCCGCACCGCCGATCCCCGCCCAACCCATCGCCGCCCAACCCATCCCCGCGTCGCCCATCCCCGCACAGCCGCTGCCGGCGCCCGCGCCGACCGCGCCTGAAGCGGGTTTTGACGCGACGGACCTGGAGCTGCGCGTGCCCATGACCCGGCTGCGCAAGCGGGTGGCCGAGCGGCTCAAGCTGGCCCAGAACACGGCCGCCATGTTGACCACCTTCAACGAGGTGGACATGAGCGCGGTGCTCGCGGCGCGCCGGCACTATCGCGACGCCTTCGAGCAAAAGCACGGCGTCAAGCTCGGCTTCATGTCGTTTTTCGTCAAGGCGGTGCTGGTCGCGTTGCAGGAAACCCCGGCGGTCAACGCCGAGATCGACGGCGACGAGATCGTCTACAAGAGCTACTACCATATCGGGGTCGCGGTCAGCGCGCCGCAGGGCCTGGTGGTGCCGGTGCTGCGCGACGCGGACCGCCTGGGCTTCGCGGCGATCGAGACCGCGATCGCGGCGCTCGGCGCCAAGGCGCGCGACGGCAAGCTGGCTCTGGAGGACCTGAGCGGCGGCACCTTCACGATCTCCAACGGCGGCATTTTCGGCTCGCTCATGTCCACGCCCATCCTCAATCCGCCGCAATCCGGCATTCTGGGCATGCACAAGATTCAGGAGCGCCCCGTGGCACTTGACGGGACCGTGGAAATCCGCCCCATGATGTATCTCGCCTTGAGCTATGATCATCGCCTGATCGACGGTCGCGAGGCCGTCAGGTTCCTGGTGCGCATCAAGGAGTGCATCGAGGAGCCGCAACGCATCTTGTTCGATCTTTAGGCCGCCGCCGCGAGGAGCCCAACCCCATGAGTGATGGCGCGAGCGAGAACCGCTTCGACGTGGTGATTATCGGTGCCGGGCCGGGCGGCTATGTCGCCGCCATTCGCGCCGCTCAACTGGGCCTGCGCACCGCCTGTGTGGAAAAAGATCCGACACTCGGCGGCACCTGCCTCAATATCGGCTGCATTCCTTCCAAGGCCCTACTGCATGCCTCCGAGGAATATGCCCGCGCCGGCAAGGGCTTTGCCGCGCACGGCATCAAGCTGGACGGAGTGACGCTCGATCTGCCCGCCATGATGGCGCACAAAGACAAAGTGGTCGGCGACCTGACCAAGGGCGTCGAACACCTCTTCAAGAAAAACGACGTCGCTCATATCCGGGGCGTCGGCGCGATCACCGCGAAAGGCGAGGTGAGCGTACGCGCGGCCGACGGCGCCACGCGCGTGCTCGCGGCCAAGGCCATCGTCATCGCCACCGGCAGCGCCTCGACGCCCTTGCCCGGCGTCGCGGTCGACGAGCAGCGCATCGTCAGCTCCACCGGCGCGCTCGCGCTTGCCGCGGTGCCCAAGCACCTCGCGGTGATCGGCGCGGGCTATATCGGGCTCGAGCTGGGCTCGGTCTGGCGCCGCCTCGGCGCCGAGGTGACCGTGATCGAGTTTCTCGACCGTATCGTCCCCGGCATGGACGGCGAAATCGCCAAGCAGTTTCAGCGTCTCCTCAAGCGCCAGGGCTTCAAATTCAAACTCGGCACCAAGGTGACCGGCGCCAGTGCGACCAGCGAGGGCGTTTCGCTCGCCCTGGCACCGGTGGCGGGCGGCGAGGCGGCAACGCTCGAGGCCGACGTGGTGCTGGTCGCGGTGGGCCGGCGGCCCCATGTCGAGGGGCTCGGGCTCGAGGCCGCAGGCGTCGCGCTGGACGAGGCCGGGCGGGTCGTCGTGGACGACGAGTTCCGCACCAACGTGGACGGCATTTTCGCCATCGGCGACGTGATCCGCGGCCCGATGCTGGCGCACAAGGCCGAGGACGAGGGCATCGCGGTGGCCGAGCTGATCGCCGGCGAAAAGCCGCATGTCAATTACGACGCCATACCCGGGGTCATCTACACCGCGCCGGAAGTGGCCGCCGTGGGCAAGACCGAGGAGCAACTCAAGGAAGCCGGGATCGACTATCGCGCCGGGGCCTTCCCGTTTCTCGCCAACGGCCGGGCGCGCGCGATGTCGGCGGCCGACGGCTTCGTCAAGATTCTGGCCGACGCCAAGACCGACCGCGTGCTCGGCGTGCATATCATCGGCGCCGACGCCGGCACACTGATCGCCGAAGCGGTGCTCGCCATCGAGCTTGGCGCCTCGGCGGAAGACCTGGCGCGCACCTGCCACGCCCACCCCTCGCTCAACGAGGCCGTGAAAGAGGCCGCGCTGGCGGTGGCCGAGCGCGCGATTCACATCTAGGGTTCCGCTCGCGCGGAATCGCACCGGCCCACGCCCCCTCCCGGCCACCCCAAGCGTACACTGCCATGGGTGGCCGGGAGGGGGCGCGGGCCGGCGCCGTTCAAACTTGAATGGATCAGCGCTTGGCGCGCGGGTGGGCGGCGTCGTAGGCGGCGAGCAGGCTAGCCTCGTCCACGTCGGTATAGCGTTGGGTGGTGGATAGGCTGGCGTGGCCGAGCAATTCCTGAATGGTGCGCAAGTCGCCGCCGCCCGCCAGCAGATGGGTGGCGAAGCTGTGGCGCAGCGCGTGCGGCGTGGCGCTTTCGGGCAGGTCGAGCGCGCCGCGCAGGCGCGCCATGCGGGCCTGCACGATGCGCGCCTGCAGCCGCCTGCCGCGCACCCCGACGAAAAGCGGGCCGTTGGGCGCGAGCGCGTGGGGGCAGGCCGCCACATAATCCGCGATGGCCCGCGTCACCACGGGCAGGACCGGCACGGTACGCTCCTTGCCGCCCTTGCCGGTGATCGTCAGTACGCCGGGCTCGTCCGGCGCCGCGCCTGCCGGCGGCGCCTCGCGCCGCGCCAGGCCCAGCGCCTCGCCGATGCGCAGGCCGCAGCCATAGAGCAGCAGCAGCACCGCAGCATCGCGCTTGGCAACCCACGACGGCGCGCTTTCGCCGGCCTCGCTTTCGCCCGCGACCCGCACCACGGCGC
>JAUVWK010000425.1 GCA_030604165.1 Alphaproteobacteria bacterium
CCCGCACGCAGGGCTCGGCTCGGGCACCCAGCTCGCTCTCGCCGTCGGCGCCGCCTTCGCAGCGGCCGAGGGGCTCTCGCTCAGCCCGCCCGAGATCGTCGGCACGCTCGGGCGCGGCGCCCGCTCCGGGATCGGTATCGCCACCTTCGAGGCGGGCGGCGCAGTGTTCGACAGCGGCCCGCGCAATGGGGCCTTGCCACAACTCGTGGCCCGGGTCCCCTTCCCCGAGGCCTGGCGCGTGCTCCTGATCTTCGATCCCGATGCCAAGGGGCTCGAGGGAGCGAACGAGGTCGCCGCCTTCGAGTCGCTGCCGCCGTTTCCGCCTTCGGAGGCCGCGGACTTGCGCGCGCGGATCATCGAGCACGCACTGCCGGCGCTTGAAGCGCAGGATTTTGTAACCTTCTGCGCGGAAGTCGGTTATCTCCAGGATCGCATGGGCGCCTATTTCGGGCCGCTCCAGAATGGAGCCTATACTAGCCCGCGCGTCGCTGCCGTGCTCCGGGGCTTGCGGGCGGACGGGGTGACTGGGCTCGGGCAGAGCAGCTGGGGCCCGACCGGGTTCGCCTTCGCGCCCACCGAGCACGAGGGCGGAAAACTGCTCGCCGCCGCCAAGGCGTATGCGCCCCAAGGCAGGCTACACTTTACGCTCGCGCGCGGGCACACCCAGGGCGCCAACATCACGGTCGGCTGATTTAATCGGCCCCCACGCAGCGATTGAGTAGCTTCGCTAACTCGCCGGTTATGCTAAAGCGAGGGATCGAGACCCAAATGACAGGAGATCTCAACCGATGGCACCGCCGCGCATTCTGCACATGATCACGCCGCTTAAGCATATGAGCCCATTCGACGTGAACATGGCGCTCGACGCCGGCTACGACGACGTGGTGGCGTACACCAACGCGACCATCGAGGATGCCTACGGGCTCATTCAGGACGCGATCTTCTCGCGCAGCCCCGAAGGCATAAAACGCCAAGGCGCCTTCATCGGTGGCAAGCGCGCCATCGAGGCCCTCGACATGATGGATCGCGCCAAGAAGGCGATGGTGCCGCCGTTCGAGATCTCCGTCTTCGCCGACCCAGCCGGCTCTTTCACCACCGCCGCGGCCATGGTGGCCTGCGCCAAGAAGGCGCTGCAGGACAATTTCGAAACCGATCTCGATGGAAAGAGCGTCGTCGTATTCGGTGGCACAGGCGTCGTGGCCTTCGCTTCCGCCGTCATCGCCTCCACCGGTGGCGCTAAGGCCATCCTCGTCGGTTATGACGGACCGGAGCGCGTGCGCCGCCTGACCATGGAGGCCAACGATCGGTTCGACGTCGATCTCGGCTATGCGGACGGTACCACCGAGGAGCAGAAGGCCGAGCTTGCGCAAAACGCCGACTTGATCTTCTCCGCCGGTCCCGCAGGACGGCAAATCCTAAGCCTCGCGCAAATTAACCCGGCGAAGAATCTGAAGGTGGCGGCCGACGTGAACGCAGTGCCACCGCTCGGCATCGAAGGCGTCGGCCTCAAGGACAACGGAAAGCCAATCGAAGGGATGGATGCTGTTGGCATCGGCGCGCTTGCGATCGGCGATGTGAAGTACAAGACCGAGACCGGCCTTTTCAAAGAGATGATCGAGGCCGATCAGGCGGTCTATCTCGATTTCCGTGCCGCCTATCGACTCGCCCAAGACCTCGTCTCCTAAAGACGAGTCAGTCCTGATCGCTGCGATCTCCGGCCGCGCGTTGGCGCACGCCGCGCGCGAGGCCGGCTGTACTCCGCTCGTCGCCGACTTCTTCGCCGATGCCGACATGCAAAGGCTCGCAGGCGGGTGGCGCAAGATGCCAGCCACTGTTGCGCGCGGCTTCGACTGGGAACTTTTGGAGCCCGCACTCGACGCGCTTGCGCAAAGCGCACCCTCGCCTGTGCGCGGCCTTATCTACGGCTCCGGCTTCGAAGACCGCCCAGAACTTCTTGCACGCATCGCCGAACGCTGGCCGCTCCTTGGCAACGACGCGGCGACAGTTACGAGAATCAAGGCACCGGAGACGTTTTTCGCGACACTCAACGCTCTCGGCATTCCGCACCCTGCTACCACGACGATGCGCCCGGCGGACGCCACCGGCTGGCTCGCCAAGCGGCGCGGCGGCGCCGGCGGCGGCCATATCTCGACGGCGGGCGATACGGGCGACATCTACTACCAGGAGTTGATCGAGGGGCGTGCCCTCTCAGTTCTCCTTATCGCCAATGGACAGGACGCACGCGTTCTCGGCTTCAGCGAACAATGGACGGCTCCCGTCCCCGGCCGGCCCTGGCGCTATGGCGGTGCGGTGTATCCTGCGGCCATACCCGATAAGCCTGCAGACGGGATGGCGCGCGCAGCGATCGAAACCGCAAAAACTACTGGCCTTAAAGGGCTCGCCTCCGCCGACTTCGTTCTCTCCGGGGATCAATTCTATCTCCTCGAGATCAACCCGCGCCCCGGCGCCACGCTCGATATCTATGGCTTTACCAATCAGCCACCTCTTACCCTCCACCTCGATGCAGTAAACACAGGCGTGCTTCCTCGAAATCAACCCGTAATTGAGGGTGCAGCGGCATCGGCAGTTGTCTTCGCGCCGGAATCGTTAACGGTGCCGCGCGATATGTGCTGGCCGTCTTGGGCCGCCGACCTGCCCAAGCCCGGCGAGCGGATCGACAAACAGCGCCCGATATGCACTGTCTTGGCCCGCGCCAAGACCGAAACGGAGGCAAGAGACCTCGTAGAGGCCCGCAAAGCCAGCGTACTGGCCAAAATACAAAGCACTGACTGAGCGTAGGGGGAGGAGCAGGTGAGCAAAAACAAGAACGAAGGAAACACAACACAAGGCATGAACCTGCCGAGTATCAACACGCACGTCGCACCGCTAGTCCGCAAGATCATCGACAATGCCGACGCGCTGCGCGTCGCGGTGACGAAAGGGTCGCTGGGCGAAACGCTGATCGATTGCGGCGTGAACGCCGTCGGCGGTTTGGAAGCCGGGCGGCTTCTTTCGGAAGTTTGCCTTGGCGGTCTCGGTCAGGTGACGTTCCAGTCGAACGACACTGATGATACTTGGCCGTTCTTCGCCACCATTCACACCAGCCAGCCGGTGCTCGCCTGTCTCGGCGCGCAATATGCAGGCTGGAGCCTTTCGGTCGACGTCGACGGCAAGAAGTTCAACGTGCTCGGCTCAGGGCCCGCCCGTGCCATCGGCTCGTCGG
>JAUVWK010000125.1 GCA_030604165.1 Alphaproteobacteria bacterium
CGCACCGTACGGCCGCGCTCGAAATCGGCGAACCTCGGCTCGAGCAGGGCCGCCAAGATCTGACGCACGCGATCGGCACGGAAGTTGGCCATCAGCAAGCCGTCGCCGTCGCGCATCCCCGCATACCGACCAATCACGGCGGGCTCGACGAATTCGTCCGTGATCTTGGCCGCGTAGCTCGCCCGCACCGCCTCGACCGCCGAGCCGGCCCGCGCGCCGCGCCCCGCCACCATCGCCCGGTAGGCGCGCCCAACGCGATCCCAGCGCTGGTCGCGATCCATCGCGTAGTAGCGTCCCGAAACGGTGCCAATCGCGACCCTCCGGCCAGCGGCGATTTCGGCCTCGAAGGCCGCCAAATAGCCGGCCGCCGACGCCGGCGGGGTGTCACGGCCGTCGAGAAAGGCATGCACCGCGACCGCCACGCCGGCCTCGTCGAGAATCCGCGCCAGCGCCCCGATCTGCCGTTGATGGGCGTGTACCCCGCCCGGCGAGAGCAAGCCCATCAGGTGGCATGTGCCGCCGCTTTGCCGCAGCGCCGCGATCAGACTTTCCAGCGCCGGCGCTTGGGCCAGCGAGCCGTCGTCGAGCGCGGCGTCGATACGCGGCAGGTCCTGCATCACGACCCGACCGGCGCCGATGGTCATATGCCCGACCTCGGAATTACCCATTTGACCCTCGGGCAGGCCCACGGCACGGCCCGAGGCAGCGAGCAGCGCGTGGGCACAGCGCGCGATCAGGCCGTCCCAGACCGGTGTTTCCGCCCGATCGATGGCGTTGTCGGCGGTGTCGGCGGTGCCGGCGCTGTCCGGGCGATGGCCCCAGCCATCGAGCACGCAAAGGACAACGGGCCGGGGCGCCACGCCCGGCACTGGGCTCTTACCGTCTGCCATGTCGTGCCCATATGTATCCGGAATGTCCAAAAATTCAATGACCGCATGCGTTTTTCAAGCCCGGTGATAGGGGTGGCCGGCCAGCAGGCTGGCGGCACGGTAAAGCTGCTCGGCCAACATGGCCCGGGCCAGCAGATGCGGCCACGTCATGGGGCCAAACGAGAGCGCCAGATCGGCGCCCGCGCAAAGCGCCGGATCGAGCCCCTCCGGGCCGCCGATCAAAAAGGCCAGAACCTTGGCGCCATCGTCGCGCCAGCGACCGATTTCCGCCGCGAAGGCCTCGCTGGAGAGGGTGCGCCCGCGGCGATCCAGCGCGATCACGACGGCCCCCTTGGGCACCGCCTTGAGCAGCTGCGCGCCCTCCCGGGCCAGGCGCCGTGGCGCCGGAGGGCGGCCATCCTCGCGCACCTCCTTGAGCTCCACCGGCCAAGGCAACCGCGCGGCATAGTCGTCGAACAGAATTTGGGCCGGGCCGCTCCTGGCGCGCCCGACGGCGGCCACGATCACACGCATGCGGTTTTCACGCTTCGCTCATGCGGCGGCGCGGCGGCCGCTAGTTGGCGCCGTCCGGATCCGTGTGCTCGGCCTCGGAGGGCAGTTCCACGGCCCACATCTTTTCCAGATTGTAGAATTCACGCACTTCGGGGCGGAACACATGGACGATCACGTCCCCGGCATCGATCAAGACCCAGTCGCAGCTCAACAGGCCCTCGACCGAAGGCGCCGGTGCGCCGGCCACCTTGAGCCGCTCGCGGACGCGCTCCGCCACGGCGCCGACCTGGCGCTTCGACAGTGCGGTCGCCACGATCATGTAATCCGCAATTTCCGTTTTCCCAGCGAGGCTTATACAGACGACATCTTCGGCCTTGGCCTCGTCAAGCGTGTCCTCGATGATGCGCCGAAGTTCACCGGCATTCTGCCCGGTCCGCCTTGGGACGGGGTCACTACGCGTGGTTATGGTCGTCTCCTCGCTGGCTTCCAACAACGGCCCCGGCGGCCCGGATTTCGGTGCCGCGGGCCGGGTGCAACCGGCTATGAACAAAGGTCCAGGCCGGCGGCACGCGCCGCGCCAGCCGCCTGGCTCCCCGCTCCGGCACCCGATAGCGGACAAAGCGAAGGCAGGGCTTGCTGACGCCGACAAATCGAGCATAGGGCCAGCGATCGAAGATCGCAACGGGCACACGGGCGAAGACCTCCGGCCAGCGCCGCCAACGGCTGAAATCCGGCAAGTTGTCCGCCCCCATGATCCAGACGAAGCGGTGGTGCGGATAAAGCCGCTTTAGGCGCCTCAGGGTCTCGGCCGTATAGTGCGTGCCGAGCCGTCGTTCGATATCCGTGACCCGCAGCCGCGGATGCCGCGCCATCGCCGCGGCCTGCTCGAGGCGAGCGCGGTAGGGCGCCATGCCGGCCTCCGGCTTCAGTGGATTTTGCGGCGAAACCAGCCACCAAACTTCGTCGAGCGCGAGCCGTTTCAGGGCCAGCAAGCTGACGTGCCGATGGCCGGCATGGGCGGGATTGAAGGAGCCGCCGAAGAGCCCGATCCGCCGGCCCCGCCGGCTCTTGACGCAGCCGCGACCGGGGCGCGGCCCGCCGCCTGTCTTGCCCGGCGGCGCGGCGCGGCGCTTGGCTCGGGCGGGTCGTCGTTTGCGTGGAATCACGGGGCGCCGGGTGGCTGGTGTGGCTGGTACGGCTGCACGGTCAGGGGCGAACTTGGCCGTCGCCGTAGACTTTGTACTTATAGGTGGTGAGCTGCGCCACGCCGACCGGGCCGCGGGCGTGCAGCTTGCCGGTCGAGATGCCGATTTCCGCCCCCATGCCGAACTCGCCGCCGTCGGCGAATTGGGTGGAAGCGTTATTGAGCACGATGCCGCTATCGACCTCGTTCATGAAGCGCTCGGCGGCGGCCCCATTGTCGGTGACGATGCAATCGGTATGATGCGAGCCGTGGCGATTGACATGCGCGATGGCGGCATCCAGCCCGTCCACCACGCGCACCGCGATGATGGCGTCGAGATATTCGGTATCCCAGTCGGCCGGCGAGGCCGCGACCACGCGCGCATCGAGCCCTTGCGCCGCCTTGTCGCCACGCACCTCGCAGCCCGCCTCGAACAGCGGCGCCAGAATGTCGGCCAGATGCCCCGCCATGGCCCGGTCGATCAGCAGGGTCTCGGTCGCGCCGCAAATGCCGGTTCGGCGCAGCTTGCCGTTATGGACAATTTCGCGCGCCATCTCCGGCCGCGCCCCGCTGTGCACATAGACGTGGCAGTTGCCGTCGAGATGCGCCAAGACCGGAATCCGGCTCTCGTTCATGACCCGCTCGATCAGCGAGCGGCCACCCCGCGGCACGATCAGGTCCACCTGCCCTTCCATGGTCAGCAAAATACCGACCGCCGCGCGGTCGGTGGTCGGCACCAGCTGGATACAGCCCGCGGGCAAGCCTGCCTCGGCCAAACCCCGATGCAGGCAGTCGACGATGGCGCGCGAGGAATGGAAGCTCTCGGAGCCGCCGCGCAGGATCGCCGCGTTGCCCGACATCAGGCAAAGCGCCCCGGCGTCGGCGGTTACGTTGGGCCGCGATTCATAGATGATCCCGATGACGCCGATCGGCACCGCGACCCGCTGGATGCGTAGGCCATTCGGGCGCCTCCATTCCGCCAGCACGCGGCCGACCGGATCGTCGAGCTCGGCGATCTCCAAAAGCCCCGCGACGACGGCCTCGAGGCGCTTGTCGTCGAGCTCGAGGCGGTCCAACAGCGCCTCGCCGATCCCGGCTGCCCGGGCTGCCTTCATGTCCTTGGCGTTGGCCTCGAGCACGGTCGCCGCGCCCGTGCGCAGGGCCTCGGCCGCGGCCCGCAGCGCCGCCCGCTTGGTCTCGCTCGAGGCGCCGGCAAGGGCCTGCGCCGCGGTCTTGGCGGCGGCGCCGAGCGCTGCCATGTCGCGTTCGATGTCGCGTTCGATGCCGCGTTCGATGTCGCCGCTGTCAGGCGCCGTCAGCACGCTCATGACCATACCCTTCGTCCAGCACGAGATCGTCCCGGTGGATCATTTCGTCCCGGCCACGGTAGCCGAGAATCCGCGCTATTTCACTGGTTTTGTGGCCCATGATGCGGCGCGCGTCGGCGGCCGAATAGGCCGAAAGTCCGCGCCCCGCCTCGCCCCCGTCGGCCAGGCGCACGAGCACCGCATCGCCGCGTTGGAACTCGCCCTCGACCGCCGAAACACCGGCCGGAAGCAAGCTACCGCCCCGTCTCAGAGCCTGTTCGGCACCGGTATCGATGGTGATCGTGCCGCGGATCTGAAGGGCGCTCGCGATCCATTGCTTGCGCGCCGTCTTGGGCGAGGCAGCCGAGACGAACCAGGTGCACGGCGCGCCGCCCGCGAGCGCGGCCAGCGGCCGGGACACCCCGCCCCGCGAAATCACCGTGTGGCAGCCGGCGGCGGTCGCCGCCTTGGCCGCGGCGAGCTTGGTGATCATGCCGCCCGAAGCGTCGGACGAGCGCGCCCGGCCGGCCATCGCTTCGATCGCAGGCGTGATGGCCCGAACCTCGGGGATCAGCCGCGCCGCCTCGTGCCGACGAGGGTCGGCGCTATAGAGGCCATCGACATCCGAGAGCAGCACGAGCAGGTCGGCGCCCATCATGACGGCGACCCCGGCGGCGAGACGGTCGTTGTCGCCGAAGCGGATTTCGGCGGTGGCCACGGTATCGTTTTCGTTGATCACGGGCACCGTGCCCATGCCGAGCAGCGTGCCGATGGTGCTGCGGGCATTGAGATAGCGCCGCCGCGATTCGGTATCGTCAACGGTCAGGAGAATCTGCGCCACCGGCACGCCAAGCTTGGCGAGCACTTCCTGGTAGGCGTGGGCGAGGCGAATCTGGCCACAGGCCGCGGCCGCCTGTTTTTCCTCGAGCTTCAGATTTCTCTCGGCCAGGCCGAGGTGCCGGCGCCCCACCGCGATGGCGCCCGATGAGACGATCATCACCTCTTTGCCGCGTTCTCTCAGGTCGGCGACGTCTTGCGCGAGCCCTTCGAGCCAGCGCCGGTGCAGCGCGCCGGTCTCCTGATCGACGAGCAGGACCGAGCCGATCTTGACCACGATCCGCCGGGCGTGCTCGAGCGTGGCCTTCATGGCACCCGCGCCAGCGGATCATACGGCGCCCGGGCGTCGCCGGGGGATTCGGACCGGGCCGCGCGCACTTGGGTGATGCCTTGCCACAGCGCACGCAGCGCCTCGACAACGCCCGCGTTGGTCACGGCCGAGAGCACGTGGACGGAGCGCCCGGCCGCGGCCTCGAGCGCGGCGCCGGCCGCGGTGCGTTGCGCGGCCGTCATGGCGTCGCACTTGTTGAGGCAAACCAGCTCGGGCTTGCCGGCGAGGCCATGGCCGTAGGCGTCGAGCTCGGCGCGCACGGTTCGATAGGCGCCGGCCGGATCGGGGCCGGTACCATCCACCAGATGCAAGAGCACGGCGCAGCGCTCGACATGGCCGAGAAAGCGATCGCCAAGACCGGTTCCGGTGTGGGCGCCCTCGATCAGGCCCGGTATGTCGGCCAGCACAAACTCCTCGTCGTCCAGGCCGACAACGCCGAGCTGCGGCGCCAGCGTGGTGAAGGGGTAATCGGCGATTTTCGGCCGCGCCCGCGTCACGGCGGCAAGAAAGGTGGATTTGCCGGCGTTAGGCAGGCCGACAAGGCCCGCATCCGCCAACAGCTTGAGGCGCAGCCGCAGCCAATGTTCCTCACCCGGCCGCCCCGGCACGACGCGGCGCGGCGCGCGGTTGGTCGAGGACTTGAAGTGGGTGTTGCCGAAGCCGCCGTCGCCGCCGCGGGCGAGCACGAAGCGTTCGCCCGGGTGTGTCAGATCGGCGATCAGCGTCTCGCCATCGTCCTCGAAGATCTGCGTGCCCACCGGAACCCGCAGCACCACATCCGCGCCCCGCGCACCGGTGCGATCGCTGCCGGCGCCGTTGCGCCCGCGCGCGGCCTTGAAATGCTGGCGAAAGCGAAAGTCGATCAAGGTGTTCAAGGCGGCGACGCATTCCACGACGACGGCGCCGCCGTGGCCGCCATCGCCGCCATTGGGCCCACCGCGCGGTTCGTTTCGCTCGCGCCGGAAGCTGAGGCAACCGTTGCCGCCATCGCCGCTGCGAACATAGATCTTGGCCTGATCGAGAAACTGCATGGCGCTCTCAGCGTTGGCAACGTTGGCAAACTAGGCTCAAAGGCCGCTTCGCACGATCTCCCCAGAGCAACGAAAAAGGGGAGCGGCCCGCCACTCCCCTCGAGAACGTGCGGGCGACCGGCCTCAGCCGCTCGGCTCGACCGAAACGTAGGTGCGTCCCTGCGCCTTGCGCCGGAAGGTCACGCGCCCGCCGATGAGCGCAAACAGGGTGTGGTCGCGGCCGATGCCGACGTTCTTGCCCGCGTGCCATTTGGTGCCGCGCTGGCGCGCAATGATATTACCCGGGACCACGACCTCGCCGCCGTATTTCTTGATGCCGAGCCGGCGGCCCGCGGAGTCGCGCCCGTTGCGCGAACTGCCGCCGGCTTTCTTGTGTGCCATTACGAGCTCTCCTTGCCGCCGGTCTTGCCAGAGCCCTTGGCCGGCGGCTTTTTGGCCGGCGACGCGCCCGTCTTCTTCGCCGCCGCCGTCTTGGGCTTCGCCGCACCCGAGGCCGCGCTTTTGCCCTTGGCCGCGGGCTCAGCCTTGGCCGGCGCCTCGGCCTTCGGCTTGGCGGCGGTTTTAGCCTTGGCCGGAGCCTTGGCGGCGGTCTTGGCTTTGGCCGGGGTCTTAGGCTTGGCGGGCGCCTTGGCCTCGACCGCCTTCTTCTTCGAGCGTTCCTGGCCGGCGGCCAAGATCTCGTCGATGCGAAGCACGGTCAAATGCTGCCGATGGCCGCGCTTACGGCGGTAGTTCTTGCGGCGCTGCTTGCGGAAGACGATGATCTTGTCGGCGCGGGTGTGCTCGACCACCGTGGCCGCGACCCGCGCGCCTTCCACCAACGGCGTCCCCACGGTGAGCGCCTCGGGCTCGCCCATGGCCAAGACGTCGGTCAGCTCAATGCTCTGACCGGCCTCGGCGACAAGCCGCTCGACACGGATAACGTCTTCAGGGGAAACGCGATATTGCTTCCCGCCGCTCCGGATTACAGCGAACATGGCGCGCGCTCGGGTTTTCCTATTAAAGGGCTGAAACAGTGGCCGTTTTTCGTTGGCGCACTATAGCGCCCAAGACCGCTCTGTCAACGGCCATTGGTGCCGGCGCGCGGCGCGCGGCGCCCGACCTTGCCGCCCGGCGTGCCTTGCTTTAAGTAAGGCCTCGCCTCGAGGCCAGGCGCGGAGGGGTGCCGGAGTGGTCGAACGGGGCGGTCTCGAAAACCGTTGTACGCGCGAGCGTACCGTGGGTTCGAATCCCACCCCCTCCGCCACAATCTAAGTAATTGATATTGCATTAGTTTTTCGATATTCGACGGTGCGGAATTCGCGACTCTTTGCGGGGGTTTAGGGCCTGTGAGCATCGGTCCCATGGTCCCGTGAGACCAATGAGTCCCGTATCTGGGGCTCCGATATCCCGAATATCTCTTTTCGACGTTTGAGTGGTACGGTTCGCGCGGCGGCACCGCGACATGCATCGCG
>JAUVWK010000126.1 GCA_030604165.1 Alphaproteobacteria bacterium
CGCGGCTGATGGCGCGGGATTCGCCGCCTTGCGCATGCAAACCGGCATAGTACAGCTCGACGCCCGCCAGGCCGCCATGCTTGTGGATGCTGTCGGTGACATGGCGGAAACTGATGACATCGCCCTCGTCCCAAAGGCGGGCGGAGCAATGCGGCGCGTCATCCGATTCCGGGTGAATCGAGGTGTATTCGATGAAGACGGCGCCCCAGCCGCCCTCGGCCTTCATGCCGCGAAACGCGGCCTGGGTGCCGGGACGATCGGAGCCCGCGCTGTTGCAATGGGGGGTCTGCCAGAAGCGGTTCTTGGTGGTCTTCGGACCGATCTTGACGGGCTCGAAGAGAATGTCGTGTTCCGGATTTCGTGGCATCATTCATCTCCCGTTTGGCGGAGCGCTTCTTCGCCGAGACGGGCGACCGTGCTCGGTGCATGGCGCTTCCCACCTATTTGCTTCTCCCAATCTGCTGCGCCCGGATCGCCGCCGCGCCTTATTCTTGGTGTTTTCGGCCTGCGGCCAAATACTAAACGAATAGTTGCGAAGCGCCTCTGCCTTGTCAACGGCGGGCTCGAATTTCATCGGCTGTTCGCCATATTGATGGAACCGGTTGAGTCGCTTGAATCAATATCGCACAAAATCTATCATGCGTGCATCGGTGGACGGCTTCGAATCGTCGGCGCCATGACCGGGAAAATCGGTCACGCAACTACGATAAGAAGATCATCGCCGAAAATTCCCGAGCATTGAGAAATGCAAACAAAAAATACCAAGAACGGGAATTTCAGTGGCGCAAGAGCCACTGGCAACGAACGCGGTCGGAACGCCGCGGCGATTGGAGAGGCTAGGGCGCCGCTTCGACGCAACGCCGTCATGTTCTCCGCCGTGGTCCGCGCGGGCATTGACCTCGGGCCCACCGTATGTGAGCGTTCCGAGGGTGGCTTAGACATTGGGAGATGCTAAATGAAACCGCTAAGACTTACCCTTTCCGCCCTGGTGATCGCCGCGCTGGCGCTCACCGTGGCGTTCGCTTCGCCGGCGGCGTTTGCGGAGGATTGTCCGGCGCCGTCCGGCGATCCCATCGCCATCGGCTTCAACGTCGCGCTTTCGGGCCCGGTCGCGGGCTGGGGCCTGCCGGGAAAGACCGGCCTGCAGATGTGGGTCGATGAGCGGAACGCGGGCTGCGGCCTGCTTGGCCGTCCGCTCGCACTCCACCTTTTCGATAACGAATATATCGCCAGCAAAGCGCTCCAGGGCGCCCGCCAGCTGGTTTTCGAGAACGACGTCAAGTTCGTCACCGGCATCGGCGGCACCACCGGCGATTCGCAGATTCCGTTCCTGATGGAAAACGGCGTCTTCTACGCGCCGCTCGCGACCATCGATATCAATCCCACCCGGCCCTATACCATCGCCGGCACGGACGTGTTCCCGCGTGGCGAGATGATGCGCCCGCTTTACATCAAGTCGATCTATCCCGACCTAAAGACCATGGCGGTCATCTCTCAGCAGGATCTGACGGCGGAGGTCGGCCAGGCCTTTGAAGTCGGCGCCTCGAAAGCGGCCGGCTGGACAGTCGTTTATGACGAGCATTTCAGTGCCGAGACGGCGGATTTCGCGCCGGTCGTGACCGCCGTTCTGGCCGCCAAACCGGATTATGTCGCCTTGAACATCACCTGGCCGGACTACATCCCGCTGATCATGGAGCAGCTCTACCTGCAGGGCTTCGAGGGCCCGATCTCGGCCAACTACATCGAGTGGAGCACGGTTTTGCCGAAGGTTCCCGCCGAATGGGCTGCCAAGGTCAAGGGCTTCGAGAGCTATCCCCGCTTCGACGATCCGTGGTGGGGCGAACCTTCGATGCAGCATGTTTTCGCCGAAAACTGGACCGCGCGTTACGGCCCCGGCGGACCCGAGGACGTCAAGACGCCCATGACCGGCATCGACTGGCTCTATGTTCCGACCCTGCAGATTTGGGCCAACGGCGTCGAGAAGGCGGGCACCCTTGAGCCGGACGCGGTGATCGAGGCGATCCGCTCGAACCCCTGGGTGATGACCCTCGAGGGCCCGGCGACGATTACCGGCGAAGATATGTGGGGCATCCGCAACATGATGTCTCAGCCGGTGCCGACGACCGAGTTCAGCACCGACTGCAACTGCAAGCGCATCGTCGACATGCAGCGGTTCGAGCCCTGGTTCGAGGCGCACAAGGCAACGATCATCGGCGAGGTCGAGGCCCGCGGCAAGATGTGGCATCAGCGCCAGTAGCCGGGGATCGCATCGCGACTTGACGTGACAGTCCCGCCGGGTTGCCGATCCGGCAGTCCGGCGGGGCATGTCGTCTTGACCGGAAGGTACTTGTTTCCCACGACGCTAAACGGAGCATGGCGCGTTCGGATTCCTGGACGCTCTGCACTGTTCGCTTCATCGCTCCCATGCTCGCCCACTGTACGTTAGGATCCCGCAATCCATGGATTCAGCGACCCTCATACAGACTCTGTTGAATTCGGTCGTGACCTCCTCGGTCTACGCGCTGGTCGCGGTGGGTCTGGCGATGGCCTTCGGGGTCATGAAGATGGCGAACTTCGCCCACGGCGAATTCTTCATGGTCGGCGCCTATACGGTCTATGTGCTCTATCAGTTGGGCGGCTTTAACTTCTGGGTCGCGGTTGCTCTCGCGATTCCCATCGTGGCGCTGCTCGGCGTCGCCACTGAACGGATAATTTTTCGACAAACCGGCGCGAATATCCTCGCCGGCTTCATGGCCACGGTGGCGTTGGGCTTCGTCCTCCAGGTCGCGGTGGGGCGAATATGGGGCGTCGGGTTGATGAAGCGCATCGACACGCCCTATATGGGCGCGGCCGATATTGGTGACGCTCATGTCGGCTGGCAGCGCCTGCTCGTCATCCCCTGCGCCATCGCGATGCTGATCGCGTTGCGTTACTTTCTCTATAACGCAAAGCTCGGCAAGGCGTTGCGCGCCTGCGCGCAGGATCCCGAGGCTGCCGCGTTGCAGGGGATCAACATTCGAAACATGACGATGCTGGCGATGGCTCTGGCGGGGGCGTCCGCCGGGCTCGCGGGAGCGTTGATGGCGCCGATCGCCGCAATCACCCCCTATATGGGCCATGGCGTCATCCTTATTGCCTTTATTGTCGTCGTCGTCGGCGGCATGGCGAGTATCGGGGGGGCGGTTATTGCGGCCATCATTCTCGGCTTCATCCACACCTTCGTGGCCACGCTGACGGACAGCCTGATCGCCACCATGGTCGGCGTCGGTTTTATGGCACTCACCCTCGTCGTCCGACCACAAGGATTGCTGGGCCGTGAAAAATCCTAACGGCGCGGCTTCCACTCCGGCAGGCGGCAGCGCTCTCCCCACACCGTCCGCGGCGGCGTCGAATCCCGACTGGCGGCGAAAATACGGCGGTTGGATTGCGGTAATCGCCATCCTGGCGGCGCTTTGTGTCATTCCGTTCTACATGAAGTTCTATCATATAGAGCTCTCGATCATTTACTTCATGAGCGTGATCCTGGCGGTCAGCTACCGGCTGATCACGACGACGGGCGACTGGAGCTTCGCGCATATTATTCTCCAAGGGATCGGTGCTTATGCGACGGCTCTGCTGGCCAAGCATGTCGGCATTCCTTTCATCGTCATGGTGCCGCTCGCCGGCCTCGTGACCGCCGCGGTCGGTGCCATCGTCATGTTTCCGATGCTGCGTACCAAGGGCTTCGCTTTCTTCATCGCCTCTTTCGCCTTCGGCGAATTCATCCGCATGGTCTGGATGAAGGTCAACAATCCGTTTGGCGGCACGGGCGGCATCGTCAACATTCCCTCTCCCGAACTGTTCGGGCTGAAGCTGACCAGTTCGGTGAACTATTACTTCGCCTGCATGGCTTTCATGGTGGCCGCGGTGTTCATCATGTGGCGGCTTGACCGCTCGCGCATCGGCAATGCCTGGAAGGCGATCCATACCGACGACATGCTGGCCGAATGCATGGGCGTGAACGTGGCGCGCTACCGCACCCTGGCTTTTGTCGTCGGCTCGTTCTTCGCCGGTATCGCCGGCGCGCTGCTCGCCTACCGCATGGGCTCGATCGACCCGCACAATTTCGAGATCACGCAGATGGTCTATCTGGTCATCTGGGTGGTGATCGGCGGCGCCTCGACATTCTGGGGTCCGTTGATCGGTGTGACCATACTCACCGTCGCCTTCGAATGGAGCCGGCCGCTGCTCGAATGGCGGCCCTTGATGTTCGGTAGCCTCTTGATCATGTTCCTGATCTTCCTGCCGGGCGGGCTCGAGAGCCTGTTGCCGGCGCTCAGGCGCCCGCCGGGCGAACATTACGCGCGTTTTCGCCGCTGGCTCACCACCTTTAGGCCGGGCTGAGGGGCGGGACCATGGCGTTGCTTGAAATCCGCAATCTGAGCAAGAACTTCGGCGGACTCGCGGCGGTGTCCGAATTCGACCTCGACGTCGAGGAAGGCGAGATTCGCGGCATCATCGGGCCCAACGGCGCCGGCAAGACGACGCTCTTTAACGTCATCAGCGGCACGTACCGCCCGTCCGGAGGCACCATAATATTCGAGGGCAGGTCGATCGCCGGCAAGCGCCCGAGCGCGATCGCCGCCAGGGGCGCGGTGCGCACGTTCCAGCGCACCGCTCTGTTCGAGGAATTCGACACCCTGGGCAACGTCTCGATCGCCCGTCACTTGCACGCCAAGGAAACCATCTTCGGCGCGATCATCGGCACGGCGCGCAAGATGGAGCGGGCGAATGAAAAACGTGCCGAGGAGATAATCGAGTTCATCGGCCTGGGCGAGGTCAAGCACGAGCTCGCCATCAATCTCTCGCACGGCCATCAGCGGGCGCTGAACGTCGCCATGGCACTGGCGGCCGAACCCCGGCTGCTGATGCTCGACGAGCCCGTCGCCGGCATGAACCCGAGCGAGACCGCCACGATGACCGACATCATCCGCAGTTTGCGCAAAGACTGGGGGATCACCGTGATCCTCGTCGAGCACGACATGCGTACGGTGATGGACGTGTGCGAAAAGATCACGGTGATCAATTTCGGGCAAAAGCTCGCCGAAGGCACGCCCGACGAGATCGTCTCTAACAACGACGTGATCGAGGCTTATCTGGGCTCGGACGACATTCTGGGAGAGGATTTCTAGTGCTGCTCGAGCTCAAAGACGTGTGGATCCACTACCACAAGGTCGCCGCCGTGAAGGGCATTTCGATTGCCGTGGAGGAGGGCGGGATTGTCACCCTGATCGGCGCCAACGGGGCGGGCAAGAGCACGACTTTGCGCACCATTTCCGGGCTAAAGCGGGCGAGCGCGGGCGAGATCGAGTTCGCCGGCGAACGCATCGACCGGGTCGCTCCCGAAAAGGTCACCAAAATGGGCATCGCCCACGTTCCAGAAGGCCGGCGCGTCTTTCCCTATATGTCAGTTGTTGAAAACCTCGAGATGGGCGCCTACTTGCGCACCGACAAGAGGGCGATCGAGAAAGGCTATGAAGAGGTCTTCGAGCATTTCCCGCGGCTTAGAGAGAGACGCAAGCAGCAGGCTGGCACCCTTTCCGGCGGCGAGCAGCAGATGCTGGCCATCGGCCGGGCGCTGATGACCGATCCCAAGCTCATCCTGATGGACGAGCCTTCGCTCGGCCTGTCGCCGATCATGTGCCGCGAGATCGCCAAGATCATCCGGGATCTCCACCAAGCGGGCCGGACGATCGTTTTGGTGGAGCAGAATGCGAGGCTGGCGCTGGCGCTGGCGCAAAAAGGCTATGTCCTGGAAACCGGCCGCATCGCCTTGGAAGGCGACGCCAAGGACCTGCGCGAAAACGAGCAGGTGAAACGGACTTATCTGGGCATGTAGCCCTGGGAGGAATGCAGATGACCGCGCCACGCGTTTCGCCGGCCGCGCCACGCGTTTCGAACGTCGCGCGCGAGGCTATGCCGCGCGACCGGGTGGCGCTGTTCGATCATGTCATGGCGGTGCGCAAGCTCTCGTCGATGCCCAACATGTTCGCCATGATGGCGCACAGCCCGGGCGCCCTCGAGGCGGTGGCCGCCGTGGGCGAACATGTGCGCTTCAACTCGGCGCTCGATCCGGCGCTTTGCGAACTGGTGATCTGCACCGTCTCGCGCGAGGTGGGCAACCGCTATGAGTGGTGCCACCACATTCACCGCGTGCCGGCGGCGCTGCGCGACAAGGTCGGCACCCGGGCGATCGAGGACGAGCCGGCCCCGGTGGGCCCGGCGCTTCGCTTCGCGCGGCTCGTGGCCAACCGGGAGGCGGTCGATGCGGCCTTGATCGAGACGCTGCGCGCCGCGCTCGGCGAGCGGGGGCTGATCGACCTCACCGTGATGGCGGGCTATTACCTGCTGCTCGGCGGCTTCTGCAACACGCTCAATGTGGCGCTCGAGCCCGCCATCGAAAACGTGCCGTTTCCCGCCTGAGGCTTCCCGCCTAAGGCCCGTTTCCCGCCTAAGGCAAATGCGTCGCGCGGGCCGGCTTGGTGGGACACCAAGCGCCAGAGATCCAGTGATAAAGTCCGTCCGACAGCGCGTTGCCCGATAACCTCGGCCGGCTCGCGAACGCTGGCGCTCGGGCGCCGGTCATTATCGCCGTTCCCCGGTGTTAGGCGTATCTGGCGGGGAGCGGCCGGGAGGGGGCCGGTGCCGACGAAACGGACACCGCGCGAGCGGGGCAATGAGGTTAGTAAAGTGGCTTGACAGTCGCGTCTCAATCCGCCAAGGTAAATGATCGTTCATTCATAACGCCTGAGCTTTGATGCGCGACGGTACGAAGACCAAGGAAAGGATCAAGAAGGCGGCGCTCAGACTATTCGTTGAGCAAGGCGTGGCGGAGACGTCGATCCGCGAGATCGCCAAGGCTGCGAAAGTCTCTCAGGGCGCCATGTACAACCATTACACCAGTAAGGACGAGTTGGCGTGGGACCTGTTTTCGACTCACTTTTCGGAATTCGGCTTGGAACTTCGTCGCATTGCGCCGGCGAACCCGGACCTGCCGACCAAGTTTCGCGCGATGATCCGATATGTCTTCGAGCGTTTCGACGCCGATTGGGTGCTCGTGAGCTATGTCTTTCTTGCGCGCCACCAGTTCTTGGGCCGGATCACCCGAAGGCAAGGCAATCCCTACAGTGCGTTTCACAATGTGATCGCCGAGGCCATGCGGCGAGGCGAAATTCCGCGCCAGGATGTCGAGGTGGCGACCTCGCTCGTCGTCGGCGGGATCATCCAGATGATCGATACGGCGATCCTCGCCAAGCGCTACGACTACCCGCTGCGGCGGTTCCGCAAGCAGGGCCTCGAGGCGCTTTCGGAGCCGGTCGCCGACGCCTGTGTGCATTTGTTGATGGCATGACGTTTTTTTTGGTCGATAAATGAATGAACGTACATTCAATTCTTGCTTTCGAACGGGGATGAGACGGAATCACCTGTTGGCCGCACACCTTGAACCGGTGCGCCGTGGCGC
>JAUVWK010000429.1 GCA_030604165.1 Alphaproteobacteria bacterium
ACTGAACATTGGCGGCCCGCCGCAGACCGAACTCGATCATGCCGGCGGCGACGGTGGCGTTGGTGAACCGGTCGATCAGAATAAACGAGCCGGTGCCGGTGTTCTCGGCGTAAGGATCGAACACCAATGGTTTGGTGGTGCTGAGGTTGCACGAGCCAACCTCGTTGATCTCGAGCGTCTTGCCCGCGACGTGGTCGAGATTGTCAACGTTGAGCTTGTATTTGAGATTCAGCACGGTTGCCGCAGTGGTTTGGCTCCCGCATTTCAACGTATAGGCGCGCCCAGGAAGCATCGGCTCTTCGTCGAACCAGATGATCCGCGCGGCCATCTGGTCGGCGACCGAGGGGGCGTCCGAGGCAAGGGCGATAACGTCGCCGCGGCTGACATCGACTTCTTCGGCGAAGGTTAGCGTTACAGCCTCGCCTTGTTGCGCCGTTTCGAGATCGCCGTCGGCAGTTACGACCCGCTCCACATGCGCACGCTTGCCCGAAGGATAGATCACCACCTCCTCGCCGCGCTTGACCTTGCCGCTTGCCACAGTGCCGGCATAGCCGCGGAAATCGAGATGCGGCCGGTTCACCCACTGCACCGGAAACCGGAACGGTTGCTCCCCGTCCTTTCGTCCGGCATCCACCGTCTCCAAATGGCCGAGCAGGGTTGGCCCGTGATACCAATGCATATGCGCGCTCGGGCTCACTACATTGTCGCCCTTCAGCGCCGAAACGGGGATGGCGGTAACCAGCGAAAGACCGAGTTGACGGGCGAGCCCAGCAAATTCCTCGGCGATCGCCTCGAACCGCGCCTGGTCGTAATCGATAAGATCCATCTTATTGACGGCGAGCGCGACTTTGCCGATGCCCAAGAGCGACAAAATGCAGGCATGACGCCGCGTCTGCGTCAGGATCCCGCTGCGCGCATCCACCAAGAGCACGGCGAAGTCGCAATTCGACGCGCCCGTCGCCATGTTGCGCGTGTACTGCACATGGCCTGGCGTATCCGCGACAATAAACTTCCGGCGCGGCGTCGAGAAATACCGGTAGGCGACGTCGATGGTGATCTTCTGCTCGCGCTCGGCCTGCAATCCGTCGATCAACAGGGCAAGATCGACCGGCGCCGATCTTCCGGCGCCAGGAGGGCGCTGGCCATGCGCGGCGCTCTCGATCTGATCCTCGAACACGAGGTGAGAATCGTAGAGGAGACGCCCGATCAGCGTACTCTTGCCGTCATCCACACTGCCACAGGTGAGAAAGCGCAAGAGGCTGCGATCTTCTTCCGCTACGATCCGGGCTTCGACCCGCTCGTTCGCATCGGTCTGTTCCTGTCCGCCGACAACGCTTAGGCGCGCCATCAGAAATAGCCCTCCTGCTTTTTCTTCTCCATCGATCCCGCCTGGTCGTGATCGATGACGCGGCCCTGCCGTTCCGAATAGCGCGCGGAAATAAGCTCCTCGATGATCTCCGGCACCGTTTCAGCTTCGGACCGGATCGCCCCGGTAAGCGGGTAACAACCAAGCGTGCGGAAATGGACGCGGGCCATTTCAGGCTTCTCGCCGGCATCGAGCGGGAGCCGATCGTCGTCAACCATAATGAGTTCGCCGCCCCGCTCGACCACCGGGCGGTCGGCTGCGAAATAGAGCGGCACCACCGGAATGCTCTCGAGATAGATATAGGTCCAGACATCGAGCTCGGTCCAATTCGACAGCGGGAAGACCCGCATGCTTTCGCCGGGCCCGACCCTGGTATTGGCGATGTGCCACAGCTCCGGCCGCTGCCGTTTCGGGTCCCAGTTCTGCGCCGCGTTGCGGAACGAAAAGATCCGCTCTTTTGCCCGCGACTTCTCCTCGTCGCGCCGCGCCCCGCCAAACGCCGCATCGAAACCGTGGGCGGCAAGCGCCTCTTTGAGCGCTTCGGTCTTCATAATATCGGTGTAGAGAGCGCTTCCATGGGTGACCGGCGAGATGCCGTCTTCGACCCCTTGCTCGTTGATATGGACGATGAGATCGACGCCGAGCCGCCGCGTCTCCTTGTCGCGAAAGGCAATCATCTCGCCGAACTTCCAGGTGGTGTCGATATGCAGCAGCGGAAATGGCGGCTTGGCCAGATAAAACGCCTTCAGCGCGAGATGCAGCATTACCGAAGAGTCCTTGCCGATCGAGTACAGCATGACCGGGTTACGGAACTCGGCCGCGACCTCGCGCATGATATGGATGCTCTCCGCCTCGAGCTGGCGGAGATAGGTGGAAAGAAGCCGTTTCATTGCTTGGCTCTTAGGTGGATGACTTGGTCGTCCTCGGAGCGCGCAACGGGCTCCTCGGCGGCGGGATCCTCTTTCTCTTGTGTCTTGGCCTTCGCGGCCTTGCGTTCGTCGGCCATATAGCGATACGCCGAAAGCGGTATCACCGCGAGATAGGTCACTGAACCAACGGTGAGCGTAAGCGCGGGATAAGTCAGAAGCACGCCGATGAACAACGCCGCAAGCACGAAGACCGGCAGGACATATTCGCGGGCGATCCGTTGCCCGATCAGCTTGCCCGAAAAGGTCGGCACCCGGCTCACCATGAGAAGCGCGATGGCGAGCGTATAGATGAGCACGAGCGGCGTGAGGCTCGGCACATGAAGCCCGAGATCCTGAACATAGATGGGCAATAAGAGAATAATCGCAGCCGCAGGTGCCGGGACGCCGACGAAGTAATTGCTCTTCCAGGCCGGCGTTTCAGTGGCATCGAGGGACACGTTGAAACGCGCCAGACGAAGCGCCGCGCACACTGCAAACACCAGAACCGCAATCCAGCCCAGGCTATGCAAATCCTCAAGCGCCCAGGCGAACATGATGATGGCCGGCGCCACGCCGAAATTGACGAAATCGGCAAGACTGTCGAGCTCGGCGCCGAACCGCGAAGACGCCTTGAGCAGACGCGCCACCCTTCCGTCGATTCCGTCGAGCGCGGCAGCAAAGACCAGCGCCGCCACCGCCAAGTCCCAGCGATGCTCGATCCCCATGCGAATGGCGGTCAACCCGGCGCAGAATCCGATCAGCGTAAAAATACTCGGGATCAGAACCCTGACCGGAACCTGGCCACGCGTAAAGACGGTCTGCCGCCCTTTACGTTCCAGGTGCTCCAAGTCGAAAGGAGGAAACATGGCACTACTCCTCCGCCACGCTCGAACTTACCACGGATTTCAATTCACGCGCCTCCTCACTGTCCG
>JAUVWK010000028.1 GCA_030604165.1 Alphaproteobacteria bacterium
CCGACGTCGGCGATGCGGCCCGCCCGCCAGGCCCGCGCTATGCGGCGGCTGAGCGCGGCCTTGGCCGCGGGTTGCGCCGTGCTCAACACGGCGCGCGCCGCGCCGCTCAGGCTTTGCCGACCATCGGCCATCGGCCTAATCCCAAGGAGCGGCGATAATGACCCATGATCCGCTCACGCGGCGGCCTCGACGAGACGGACGTAAGAGCCTCGTATCCGCTGCTGGACCTCCCGCAAGCGCGCCTTCAAGGCGGCGAAGTCCTCGACCCCGGCGGCGCGGGATAGCGCCGCCCCGAGACCGGCGGGAAACCGCGCCTCGTTACGGCTCGTGCCCACAGTGAGACGCAGCAGGGCCTGCAGCCGGACCAGAAAACGCGACATCTCGGTGAGCTCGGCCGCTTCGCTTGGCGCGATGACCCCGGCGCGGCCAAGCCGCTCGAAGGCCTCGGTGGTCGCGGGCGCGAGCACTTCCGGGTGCGCCGCGCAGTGGCGCAACTGTAAGTACTGAGCGACAAAATCGAGATCGAGCAGGCCGCCGCGGACATGCTTGAGCCGCCAAGGATTGTCGGTATGGCGTTCACGGTCGATGCGCTCGCGCATGTCGGCCACGTCGCGCGCCAGGGTGGCCGGGTCACGCTGCCGGGTGATGGCGTCCCGCATGACGCCACGGACACGCTCGGCAAGCGCGGGCGAACCGGCAATGATACGCGCCCGGGTCAGCGCCATATGCTCCCAGGTCCATGCGGAGCGTCGCTGATAGGCCTCGAAACCGTCGATCTCGGAGGCGACCGGCCCAGCCTGGCCCGACGGCCGCAGCCGGGTGTCGATCTCGTAGAGCCGGCCCTCGGGCGTCATGGCAGAGACCGCGCTGGTAAGACGTTGGCTGAGGCGGGCATAATATTGGCTCGCCGCCAAGGGCCGATCGCCGTCAGACGGCGTATCGAGCCCCTGTGACGCCTGATAAATGAAAATCAGATCAAGGTCCGATTCGAAAGTCATTTCCCGGCCGCCGAGCTTGCCCAATCCGACGATCACATACGCCCCGCCCGGAAGACGGCCATGCTGGCGGGCAAATTCCCGCTCCACCAACGGCAACAGAGCTTGCAGCACGGTATCGGCCACCCGGGACAGCGCGGCCCCGGCCTGATCGCCCGCGATCAGATTGCGCAAGAGCTGCATGCCAACCTGAAATTCGCGGTCGTGGGTCCAGCGCCGCACGACGTCGAGCACGTCCTGGAAATCCGCCGCCTGGTCGAGCGCCTGCCCAAGATCGGCGGTCAGCGCCTCCGGGCCGGGCAGGGGCTGGTAGAAATCGCCGGTCAGGATGCCCTCGAAAAGATTTGGATAGCGGCTCAGATGTTCGGCCAACCGCGGCGCACTGCCCATTATCTCCGCCAATTGGTCGAGCAAGCCCGGGTTTGAATAAAATAAGGAAAACAGTTGAACTCCAGAGGGAAGATTGGTTAGGAACTCATTGAATTTCATGAAGGCTGCGTCGGGGTTGACCGATCGGCCGAGAGCCGACAAGAGGGCCGGCATGAGCTCGGTGAGAAGCTCACGCGCGCGCGTGCTCCGGGTGGCGCGGATGCGGCCATGGTGCCAACCGCGGACGCAGGAGGAGACCGCCGCGCCGTCCGAAAAACCGAGCTCTTCCAGGGTCCGCAACGTATCGGGATCGTCGTCGGTCCCGGTAAACACCAGATTCCCTTCGGCGCCGCCCAATTCGGGCGCGTCTTCGAACAGTTCGGCGTAGTGGCGTTCGACCTGCGTCAATTGCTCGGTCAAATGGCGCGAAAACGTCTCGGCGTCGGCAAACCCCATGAAGCGCGCGATGGCCGCGAGCCCGGCCGGGTCTTCGGGCAAGGTGTGGGTCTGCTCGTCGGCGATCATTTGCAAGCGGTGCTCGAGCTTGCGCAAGAACTCATAGGCGACGATCAGGTGGCGCACCGCGCCCGGATCGGTCCGTCCGGCCCGGGCCAGCGCTTCCAGCGCGGCACAGGTGGCACGCAGGCGCAACTCGGGAATTCGGCCGCCCCATATCAGCTGCTGGGTTTGGGCAAAGAACTCGATTTCGCGAATGCCGCCGCGCCCGACCTTAATGTTGTGCCCGGCCACCGCAATTTCATGGTGGCCCTTATGCGCGTTGATCTGCCGCTTGATCGAGTGAATATCCTGGATCGCCGCGAAATCGAGGTGTTTGCGCCAAATGAACGGTATCAGGCGCTTCAAAAAGACCGCCCCCGTCTCGAGATCGCCGGCCACCGGACGGGCCTTGATCATCGCGGCGCGTTCCCAATTCTGCCCCAAACTCTCGTAGTAATATTCCGCCACCGCGGTGGAAACGGCGAGCGGCGTTGCGCCGGTATCGGGGCGCAGCCTCAAGTCGGTGCGAAAAACGTAGCCCTCGCGAGTGCGAGCGCCCATGATCGCGACCAGTTCGCGCACCATGCGGTGCAGCACTTGGTGCGTGTCATCCGCGCCGCGCGTTTCGACCCGCTCGGGATCGAACAGCACGATGAGGTCTATATCACTGGAATAATTGAGTTCCCTCGCACCGAACTTGCCCATGCCAAGGACCACGAGACCACACGCTCGCTGCGGCTCGTCGGGATGCGGCAGCGCCAGCACACCGGCCCGCGCGGCCTCGTGCAGAAGCTGGCTCAGGCCGACACCAAGGGCCGCCTCGGCAAAGCTGCTCAGCGCCCCGGTGACCTGGCTCAGAGACCATGCGCCGGCTATATCGGCGAGCGCCACAACCAGCGCCACGCGGCGCTTGGCGACGCGCAGAGCGGCCATCGTGGTCTCGCGGTCGGCTCGCCAGGGCGCCTCGCTCGCCAGTCCCGACAACAATCCGGCGAAGGTCTCGTCCAGCCCGCGCTGGGCGGTCGCGCGCAGCAAACCGGGCTCGCGCTGCAGGCATTGGCTGAGGAAGGGGCTGTTGCCGAAAATTGCCTCGAGCAGGGCGCGCCCGGCGCTGTCCTCGTTGACTTGAAGCACGAATTTGGCCAGCGCGGCGTCGTCGGCTGCCTCGGAATCTCGCTTCGCGCGCTGACGCCAGACCTCAAGCTCAGCCACTGCCCGGTCTGGATCGGCCGGTTTCGGCAGGCGTTCGAGATCCGAAAGGTAGGGGAAGAGCGACATGCCGAAGCCTTGTAATTTTGCGCAAACTGCGCGATGGAGCGTCTTTGGTCAAGACGAGGACAAGGCTAGTGCCCCCTATCGTGATTCGGTGGTACTTAGGACGGCGCTCGAAGATTTCCGGCGAGGAGCGCGGCGTGCCGTGATGCTGGAGCATCACAAGCGGCGCGCGACGACGACCGGGGGCCTTCGAACGCCGCCCGGAGGCGGAGGGTCGCGTTTCCCGCTCCCTCGGGGCGTCGGGAATGCTCGCCGATGCGCCAGCATCGCCGTCGCGCGCCCTCCTACCGAGGAAACGGGAAACGCGATCCTACGTGCCACCGAATCATGATAGGGGGCTCTCGTTCGCCTCGATGAATTCGGCCGCAAGACTGTTTTTCCATACCATGGCCGCCATTTTCGGCAGCCTGGCGATCATTTTCGCCGTCGCGGCGTGGCGACTGTCGAGCGGACCGGTCTCTCTCGGATTTCTGTCGCCCTATATCGAGGACGCGCTCAAGGCGGAAGACCTATCCTACCGGATCGAATTCGAAGACACGATCTTGACCTGGGCCGGTTGGAAGCGCTCGCTCGACATTTTGGTGATCAACGCCCGTGCCATCGCCGCCGACGGCACCACCTTGGGCACCATGCCCGAGATCTCCTTGGGGCTGAGCGGGCGGGCGCTGCTTCGTGGCGTGGTGGCGCCGACCAGTATCGAGTTGATCCGGCCTGAAATCCGGTTGGTCCGCACCAAAGAAGGCGATATCAGCCTCGGCCTAGGGCCGGAGCCCGTGGACGGGTACGATTTGTTCGAGGATTTGCTCGCGGACCTGACGGCACCGCCCGACCGCGACCGCCCGATGGGCCTTCTGACCCGGTTCAGTGTTCTCGGCGCCTTCCTGACCGTGGACGACGAGATGGCGGGTACCAGGTGGCGCGCTCCCCACGCCGACATCATCCTCGACCGGGACGAAAACGGCATTGCGGGCGACCTGAAGCTCGACATCGACTTGCAAGGCACACCGACACGGGTGGTGGCAACGACCTTCTACGATCTCCGAACGCGGCTCATCCGCACGGATCTGACGTTCGGTGAAGTGCTCCCGGCGCGAGCCAGCACGATCTTGCCCAAGCTCGATCTCCTTGAAGCGTTCGCCTTGCCGGTTTCCGGATCGCTGGCCTTCGATGTCGACCTTGCCGGTGTCGTCGACACGGTCCGGTTCGAAATCTATGGCGGGCCGGGATCGATCTCGTTGCCCGAGATTTGGCCAACCGCGCTGCACATCGACGTGGCCCGGGCCAAGGGCGAGGTCAACCGCGACTTCTCTCTGGTTCGTTTCGACGATGTCTTGGTTGATTTCGGCGGGCCGAGCTTGGCGCTCGATGGCATCGTCGAGCGGGTGGAGGCCGGCTTGGGAACCAACACGTCGGTTACGGTCACCGATATGCCCTTTGACGAGCTCGGTACCTACTGGCCGCCGAGCTTCTTGGTCAAGGCGCGCCGCTGGATTCTGGCCAATGTGAGTGACGGAGTCATGCGTCGCTTCAGCGCTCGGCTCGACATCGAGCCCGGCGAACTCGACGATGGTTTGACGGTGATTCGCCGAGATGCCTTTGTCGCCGACTTCGCTTTCGAAGATATCACGGTGAATTACCTCGATTCGCTGCCCAAAGTTTACGGGGTAGACGGCACCGGCCGCATGGACGCGGCCACGGTGGAGATGGAGCTGCGGGACGGCACCGTCCACGGGCTGTCCGCGGCTCACGGCACGGCACGAGTTTGGGACATCGGCAAGAAATTGCCGCGCGCCCTAATCGAGGTCGATGGAACCGGCCCCGCGCGTGCCGCGCTCGAGCTGCTCGATTATCCGCGGCTCGGCTTTGCCAGCAAGATGGGGCTCGATCCTAGCCAAGTCGGCGGCAGCGTCGCCGCGTCGTTCGCAGTTCAGTTTCCGCTGACCCTGGACCTGAAATTAGCGCAGATCGAGCCCACCGCGTCGGTCCATCTCGATAACGTGCAGGTCAAGAATTTGTTCGACGTGGTCGATATTACGCAAGGCAACTTTGCGGTTTCGTTAGACTCGGCCGGCATGGACATCAAAGGCAAGGCCGCGATCGACGACGTACCCGCGAACATTGTCTGGCGGGAGAACTTTGCGGACGACGCCCCGTTCAAGAGCCGCTACGAGATCGCGGCGTCGGTCGACGAGGCGGCTCAGGCGGCGTGGTCCATCTCGGCTGCGCCCTATGCAACGGGCCGGTTCGATATGAACCTGGTCTATACCGACGTGGATCGCGTCAATCGGCGTGCCGTCGTGCGTCTTGGAGCACGGGACGTGGCGCTTGAAATTCCCGAGCTGTTCTGGTTGAAACCGACCGGGGAGGAGGCATCGATCAGCATGTCGATCGAGCTGCCTCCCGACGGGGCAATCGAAATCGCTCGCTTCGAGCTGGTTTCGCGCGATCTCCGGGCCGAGGGCAAGGCGAGCATTTTGCCAAACTTCAGCGGTTTGCGGCAGGCTGAAGTGACGCGACTCTATACCGGTTCCACCGACATTGGTGCCGTGATCCGACCGCGGCCGGACGGGGGATACGAGATCGAGATCGTAGGCGAGAGCCTCGATCTGCGCCCCTATATCGACAACCTGTTGGAAAAAAGCACCAACGAGCTGCCATCCTTCACGTTGGATGCCCGCGTCAAGCGCCTGATTACGAGGGCGGACCAACAGATCACGGATTCGCGCGCGCGCATCGTCTCCCTGGACGGGAGCCTCAAGTCGGCCTACCTCGAGGGTACGCTGATTACCGGCAAATCGCTGCGGCTTCACCTCGAACCCGACAACGATAAGCGGCGATTGGTGGTGCGCTCCGACGATGCCGGCGCGGTCGCGCGGGCGTTCGACATTTATGACAACGTACTGGGGGGCGATCTGGTCCTGGAAGCCACGCTCCATGACGACCGTCCCGGTAAACCGGTCGAAGGCCAACTCTACGTCAAGGATTATCGCCTGATTAATGCGCCGACACTCGCGAACATCCTTAATATCGCCTTGCTCACAGGGATCCTCGATTCGCTGCAAGGCGAGGGCATCGGATTTTCACACCTCGAGTTGCCCTTTACCTACGTCGACGACGTAATCACCGTAAAGGGAGCTCAGACGTCAGGCGCCTCGATCGGCATCAATGCGTCGGGTACGGTCGATCTTGGAACAGGGGATTCCAACATGCGGGGCACGATCGTCCCGGCCTACACGATCAACAGCGTGCTGGGCAATATCCCCATATTGGGCGAGATTCTGGTCGGTGGAAAAGGCGAAGGGTTGTTTGCCGCCACCTTCACCGTTTCGGGACCGATCGAGGAACCCACCGTGATGGTCAACCCCCTGGCGGCCTTGGCGCCGGGCTTTCTGCGCAACTTGTTTTCGATATTCGATGGCACCGCGGGCACGGTGAACGGCGATTCGGCCGAGCCGGTCCGGCCCACGCCGCCCGAGGTACGCCGCTGACGAAAATTAAGTTTGAACGGCTTCCGTCGGCGTTTTCGGCATATCGAAGACCTGGAAGAAGACCTCGGGTTCCTGCGCACCCGACACAGCGTATTTCTTTTCGAAGATGAAGCAGGGTACGCCGGAGATGCCAAGGCGATGGGCCGCCACGTTTTCCGCGCGAACCTCCTCGACGCCGTCCGTGCCGGATAGAAAGCGCTCGGCATCCGCGCCCTCCAGACCCGCTTCCACCGCGATCTGCACGAGCACATCGATAGCGCCGATATCGTTGCCCTGTTCGAAATAACGGCGGAACAACAGCTCGACCACCGCGTCCTGACAGCCGGCGGGTTCGGCCCAGCGAATCAGCCGATGCGAATTGACGGTGTTGGGGGTTCGCGCGATGCGGTCGAACGCAAACGGAATGCCTTCCTGTCGACCGGCCGCCGCGATGCTGTCGAAAATCTCGGTAACGCGTTGCTCGGAGCCGAATTTCCGCATCATGTAGGTCTCCCGGTCGACCCCTTCGATCGGCATCTCGGGATTGAGCTGAAAGGCGTGCCACTCGATCGTGACATCGAGTTCAGGACGTTCCTTCAGGGCACGCTCCAAGCGGCGTTTCCCCACATAACACCAAGGACAAATGGTATCGGAGACAATGTCGATTTGCATGCCCGGGATCCTAACAGGTCCCAAACCCGGGCACGACCCAAGAGGATCGGTCGAGCCGGCGCGATTCAGCGCCAGCGGAAAATTTGCTAGGCGGCTTCCGCGGCCAATGCGGCGGCTTGCGCTCGACCCACGAGCCCGGCCGCGGTGTCGCCGGGCTTGAAGGTGGTGTTGCCGATGCGCGGCTGGACCGCGACCGGCTCGTTTAGGTCCGGCAACGCGAAGTCGGTGAACGAGACCACGCCGGTGATGCGCTGAACCGTCACGCTCGCTCCTTCCAAGGCGCTCTCCGGCAACACCACGCAAAAGCTGTCGTCGCCGAGACGCGCACAAAGATCCTCGCCGCGCACCAGGCGGGAGATGACACCACCCACCTGCTTGAGAAGCCGATCTGCGAGTTCACTGCCGTGCTTGCGGCGCATGTGCCGAACGGCCGGCAGGTCGATCACCGTAACCGAGAGATTCTTGTCCCAGCGGAAAGCGTCCTCGACCAGGAGTTCCAAGTGCTTGTCCAGAAATTTCTCATTGAACAGGCCGGTCACATCATCGTTGATGGCGCGGTGCACACTGCCGCGGTAGGCGTCCAGCATCCGCCGGCGCAAGTGCTCGTTCTTGACATACATGAACAATCTGGCGCGGAGGTCCTCGGGCCTGAAGGGCAGCTTCATCGCCTCGCTGGCTCCCTCTCGATACGGGACCGACAAGTCAGCGAAGGTGGTTGGCGGAAAGACCAGGAGGAGCGGCAAGTGGAAGAGGGTCGGCGTGCTGCGGATGTCGCCACAGAAATCCAGCAAGTCTTGCGCGTCGTTGCCGCCGGCCACGACCACCGCCTCGATCTCCGGGCTGGCGAGGCGGTGCAGCGCGTCGGCCGGATTATCCACCGTTTCCACGTCGGCGCGGTCGCGAAGGGCGGCTTGAATCGTTTCGGGGTCGCCGCCTTCCATGCCGACCAGCAAAACCTTGGCGGTGGCCTCGGTCACGGGGTCGGGCCAGCCGTCGTGGCCGTCCACGCCGAACTGAGCCATGGTCACGGCTCGATTCTGCAGTTCCGACATCATGGTCTTGAGGCGGAGCGCCACGGCTAAACGCGCGCTGAGTTCGGCCTCGCTGAACGGCGTGACGATATGGCCGTCCGCCTGTAACGCGAGGTTTCCCGCCAAATCCTTGGTATCCGCTTCATCGCCGACCAAAAGAATCGGGATATGCCAAGTCTCCGGGTCGTTCTTGAGCTCGGCGACGATACGGTCGGTGCCGAGATCGGGGAAATTCGTACCCAGGATCAAAATATCGGGCCGCTCGGCTTTGGCGCGGCTGAGAGCCAGTTGCCCGGACATTTCCAAGAGGTTGACGAATCCGCGGTTCCGGAGACCGTCGCTGATTTGGCTGAGGTGCTCCAGATTGGCGTCGGCGACAAGGACGCGCACAATACGTGACATGGGCGGATATCCGATAATGCAAAACCTGACGAGACGCTAGGCGACAAACCCTAAAAACGGCTTAACCTTAGCCCTGGCCTCGCTTGATCTTTGTGAAGGTGCGATAATCCATGCTGCGGGCCGAGGGCCCCTGATCGCGATTCCGCCGGTAATAAGGAGGCCCAGGCTTGGCCCGCAGCCGCTACGACATTGGTCTCGACCGCGTCGCCGCCAACTTCACGGCGCTGACGCCGCTCGATTTTCTGGCCCGGTCGGCGGCGGTCCATCCCGAACGGAGCGCCCTGATCCACGGCGCGCGGCGGCAAAGCTATGCCGAGACCTTCGCGCGCTGCCGGCGTTTGGCCGGGGCGCTGGCCGAGCGCGGCATCGGCATCGGCGACACGGTCTCCGTGATGGCGTCCAACGTGCCGGCGATGTTTGAGGCCCACTTCGGCGTCCCCATGGCCGGCGCCGTCTTGAACGCCCTCAATTTTCGGCTGGATGCCCCGACCATTCGCTACATGTTGCGTTACGCCGAGACGCGCCTGCTGATCGCCGAGCGCACTTTCGCGCCGGTGCTGCGCGAGGCCCTGGCCGGTATGGACCCACCGCCCTATGTGGTGACGGTCGGCGACGAGCCGGCAGCGGCGGACGCGGTGTCGTTTGGCGACGAGGATTACGAGCCCTTCCTCGGCCGCGGCTCGGCGGAGCATCCCTGGGTCTGGCCCGAAGACGAGTGGCAGGCCATTTCGCTGAGCTACACGTCGGGAACCACCGGCGAACCGAAAGGCGTCGTCTATCACCACCGGGGGGCTTATCTAAACGCCCTCGGCAACGTCCTCATGCTCGGTCTGGGGCCGGACACCACCTACCTCTGGACCCTGCCGATGTTCCACTGCAACGGTTGGAGCCATATCTGGGCGGTCACCGCCGTGGCGGGCACGCATGTCTGCCTCGAGCAAGTCGAGCCGGCCGAGGTTTTTCGGTTGATCGCGGTCGAGGGAGTGAGCCACATGGCCGGCGCGCCGATCGTTCTCAACCTCTTAATCAACGCGCCGGAGGCGGACAAACGCCGCTTCGAGCAGACCGTGGAGGTGGCCACCGGCGGCGCCGCGCCACCGCACACGGTGATCGCCGCGATGGAGCAGATGGGGTTTCGCGTCACCCACCTCTATGGGCTCACCGAATGCTATGGGCCGGCGCTGGTGGCCGAGGCGCAAAGCCATTGGGCCGCGCTACCGGGTGACGAGCGAGCGGCGGAAATGGCGCGCCAAGGTGTGCGTCACCAGGCGGTCCGCGGCGCCGTCGTGGCCGATCCGGAGACGTTGCGGCCGCTGCCGGCGGACGGACAATCGATGGGCGAAATCCTGCTGCGCGGCAACACCATGATGAAAGGCTACCTCAAGGAACCGGCGGCGACGAAAAAAGCCTTCAGAGGCGGCTGGTTTCACACCGGCGACCTCGGGGTCACCCACCCCGACGGCTACATCGAGGTCAAGGACCGCTCCAAGGACGTCATCATCTCGGGTGGCGAGAACATCTCGAGCATCGAGGTCGAAAACCTGCTGTACCGCCACGACGCCGTGCTGGAGGCGGCGGTTGTGGCCAAACCCGACGAGAGGTGGGGCGAATCGCCGTGCGCGTTCGTCACCCTGAAGGACAGCGCGCAGGGGATCGGCGAAGCGGACATCGTGGGCTTTTGCCGCCAGCATCTGGCGCATTTCAAGGTGCCCAGCACCGTCATATTCGGCCCCCTGCCCAAGACCGCGACGGGTAAGATCCAGAAATTCGCCCTACGGGAACGCGCGAAAAATCTGTAAGGCCCTGCTGGGCGGGTTTCGATCGACGCCTGGATTTCACCGGATAGAGACAACGAGACGAAAGGAAAAGCACGATGGAGTTCACCCTGGCGCCCGAGGTCGAGGACTATCGGCAGCGCGTTCGCGCCTTCGTGCGGGACCACGTCATGCCCTTGGAAGAGCCGCGCGAGGCCTTTGACGAGCACGAAAACATCCCGCTGGACAAGCTGGAAGTGTTGCGCGGAAAGGCCAGGGAAGCCGGCCTCTGGGCGCCGCAAATGCCGAAGGCGCGTGGCGGTCTGGGGTTGAGCATGACCGGCCAGGCGGTTTTTTACGAGGAAGCCAATTACTCGATCTTCGGACCCGCCGCGCTCAACTGCTCGGCGCCGGACGACGGCAATATGCGACTGCTCGAGATGGTCGGCACCGAGGCTCAAAAGGAGCGCTGGCTGCAGCCGATTGTCGACGGCAAGGTCCGCTCCGCCTTTGTCATGACGGAACCGCACCCGGGCGCCGGCTCCGATCCGGCCGGCATGATGCAGACCAAGGCCGAGAAAAAGGGCGACAAGTGGATTATCCACGGCCGCAAATGGTTCATCACCGGGGCCGGGGCCTCCTCGCACTTCATCCTGATCGCGCGGACCTCCGACCATGCGCGCAAGGGCTTGAGCGCGTTTCTATTCCACGTCGACCAGCCGGGTTGGCAGATCCTGCGCAAGGTTCCAATCATGGGCCCGGAAGAGCATGGCGGCCATTGCGAGCTGACCTTCGACGGCCTCGAGATCCCGGACGAGAACCGGCTCATGGAAGTCGGCGACGGCCTTAAGGTCACCCAGATTCGGCTTGGCCCGGCGCGGCTCACGCATTGCATGCGCTGGCTTGGCATGTCCCGGCGCGCCGTGGCAATCGCCGGCGCCTATGTGCGGGAACGCAAATCCTTCGGCACCACCCTGGCCGAGCATGAGGGTGTGCAGTGGATGTTGGGCGAAGCCGCCATGCAGATCCAAATCGGCCGGCTCCTCACCATGCATGCGGCGTGGAAGCTCGACCAGGGCGAGCGCGCCCGCAAGGAGCTCTCGGCGGCCAAGATCCAGGTCGCCGATACCCTGAACCGCGTCATCGACACCTGCATCCAGCTGTGCGGCGCGAGAGGCTATTCGCGCGACACCCTACTGGAGTGGATGTACCGCTATGCCCGCCAGGCCAAGCTAGTGGATGGCGCCAGCGAAGTGCACAAGATGGTGCTGTCGCGGTTCTACTTGAACGAGGAGCAGGATTTCTGGTCTTGGGGCTGATACCGAGGAGCCCGGCTGATCGCGCGACACCGCTTAACCATTCCTATACCCCTCGCGCGCCAGACTGCCGCCGCATATTCATCGGGCTCGCGAGCGGAGGCTTCATTTCATGGCACCCCGGCAAGATCAGCTCATCGACCGCGCCACGGCGGAACTCGCCAAACCCTCGAATGGCGTTGCCCAACGGCTGCTTGCGGACGGTACGACACCGGAGACGACAGGCGAGGCCGACCGCGCGGACGATTCGGAGCTGCGTGTGGCCGAGCCCATGGTGACCACGGCCGAGGATCTGCGCGACGCCATGGCCCGGCTCGGTGCCGAGACGGAACAAACCGGTTTGGCGGCGATGGCGGCCACGCTGGATGCGGTGCGCGTCAGCGCCGAGGGCAAGAGCAGCGGCACGGTCGCCAAGCAGTTGCGCGCGCTCGCCAATAAACTGGCCCGGGCCACGCTCGATCTCGAAACCAGTACCCGCTGAGCCGCGCCTCTGGCGCAGCGAAGCGACGCTCAGTCGATCACGAACGTCTGGTTGCGCACCGTCTCGCCGAGACTGTCGGCGAGCAGGGAAACCAGCTTCCGCGAGGTCGAGAAGTCGTCGTGTGCGTCAGCCGGCCCGCTGGCTCTGGCTTCCCAAACCCGGCGTTTTTCAAGACGGTCGTACAGCACCGCCACGATCAAGAAGCGCCCGCTCGGCTGGCCGGCCGATCGGCGCGACAACAGGCTATGGCCGGTTGTCGACCACATTTTCAGCCGTAGGCTGGAGCCCATCGTGGAGTCAACCTGCACTTCGCCCAATTGATCGCGCCGAGCCGCCTGGAATTGACCCAAGGTTTCGAACTCGAGCGCGAACCGTGCGCCGGAGCGATCAGGGCCGTGGGCTCGGCCCGCGAGCTCGCGCACGAAGGCCTCCCGAACCCGGAGATTGAACTTGGTGTCGTCCATCGCCTGGACGTCGATTGCGGCGCCTGCCGGCAGCGCGTGGTAGGCGAAGGTGTTGACCGTCGCCGCCGCGGGGCCCTGCGCCAGGGCGGCCGGCAGGCCCACCCAAATAGCCGCACCCATCGCTAGGATTGCCGCGCAGTGTCGCAGGGTTGCCATGTCGCCCTCGCCTCGAAGTTGAAGCCCACCGGCTCGCACAGGCCGCCTGTCACAGAAACGGCGCAACTTTTGCACAACAAGATTAAGCCCGGACCTGTTAGGAAAACCCTATCGCCGCTCCGCTGACTGAGAGACTTCTGGTAAGTACAAATATATCAATTAGTTAGATGGCTATGACATTAACGTATCGTTAACAAGAGGAGGCCAGGGTACGGAGATGATGTTGCATCGGACATCTCCCTTTCGGCCGGTTCGGGCCGCGCTGCTTTCGCTCGGCTGGGTTTGCGAAGCCCGCGCCTTTGTCGTTCTCGGCGTCGTCGCCGCCTTCGCTTTCGAGGCCGCGATTTTCGTCAAAGGCGGCAGCGTGCTGGCGACACTGCTCGGCATCCTGAGCGCCGGCCTCGCGATCTATTTCGTCACTCGCCCCAAGCCCACGGCGGACGACCCCGACGATCTCGCGCTGTAGTCGCGCGCACGGTAAACGGGCTCGACCGCGCCCCGATTAACGTTGTGTTAAGATGGCCCGCGGTATGTTGCGAGCATGGCCGCGAGAGAAAACAACCTTTCCACACCAACAATTCTTGTCGCCGTGCTTGTTCTTGGCTGGTTTGCCGTCGGCCTGGCCTATGTCTCCGCCTATTCGATCATCCTACCCAGCGCCGCGTTCGCCTGCCGCGTGGCGGGAGCGCTGTGGTGGCGGCTCAAGCGGCTCCACTTTTGGCTCTTCCATCACCACGCGCTACGTCCGACCTTGCTGGCCTGGAGCTACACCCTGTAGGTCGCTCCGGCCCGGCGCTCACGCACCCCGCGCGGCACCGATCCTTCCTATCCGCTATCCCACCCGACGACGGACCGGCCTCAGCCCGGCCCGGCCTTGGCGTCCGGCGCACCTTTGAGGCCGAGCCCCTCCCGCTGTGACACTTCTGGCGATCCAGGGCCGTCCAGGACTTCTCCTGTCACAGATTTGCCTCACACTTTGAACAACATAGGTTTCGGGGGTCTGATAGGTTCTCCCTCGACGTCTCCCGACGCACGCTTGGGTGCATGACTGGAACGATGACCTACTATATCGATGGCTCACAATCGATCTCGCTCCTCGGGAGCTTGCACATGGCTCTACCGGCCGACGCAATGTCGGACCGTTTATTGGGTCACTCGTTCCAGTCATGCCTTTTCTTGAGTTCGCTTAATTAGGAAGTCGCCATGAATCTTTCGAACGCAAAAATCGATACCCTGTTAAGCCTCGCGGAATGCGAGCTGACCAACATGGTCAATTTGGACCTGACCGATATCCGGGCCTATCGAAACTTGCAGAAATGCGTCGAAGAGCTCGTCGCCGTTAAGGGCCTTGTGGGTCAAGATATGGTGGCGATCGCCACCTAGGCGCACGCGCCGCCGGGTGGTACCAGCCCGGCAATCGTCAAGGAGACCGCCAAACCAAGGCTCACCGGATACCGGTGGGCCTTCTTCATGTCTGACGAAGAGGGCAGCGCGGCGCCGCTCAGGACGGCGGCAAGGGCCGAGGCTTGCCGGCGGCGTCGATGGCGACATAGACGAAGGTGCCCTCGGTCACCCTGAGCACGGCGCCGTCGTGGCCCCGCTTGGCCCAAGTCTCGATCCCGACCGTGATCGAGGTCGTGCCGGTGCGCACGATATCGGCGTAACAGCTCACCAAGTCGCCCACATAGATCGGCCGGTGGAACTGCATCGCCTCGATGGCAACCGTGGCGATGCGGCCGCCGG
>JAUVWK010000480.1 GCA_030604165.1 Alphaproteobacteria bacterium
GCCGACCGCCGCGGCGCAGGCCGGGCCCGAAACCCAGTCGGAAATCCAAGTTGTAACCGAAACCGCGGTCGTGTCCGAAGCGCCGCCTAACACCGCCGGCGAGTTCGGCTCCACCGCCGCGAGCGCCGCGGAACCCGAGCCCGAGAGCGCTTCGCGGTCGACCGACGATCTCGAGCTGACCGTGGCTTCGGCCAGCACCACGCCCTTGCCCGAATACGTGCCGCAGATCTTTGGCCGCAACAATCGGGACGCGCGCGTGGTGATCACGGCGACCGCCGACACTTGGGTCCAGGTCCAGGGTCCGAGCAATGAATTGCTCCTGACCCGGATTCTCAGGGTCGGCGATTCCTACCGTGTGCCCAATCGGCTCGGCCTCGCTCTGGTCACCGGGAACGCCGGCGCGCTGAGCGTCACCGTGGATGGCCGACAGGTTGCGCCCGTCGGCCCGGTGGGTGTCGTGCTGCGCGACGTGAGCTTGGATCCGGACAAGCTGATCGCCGGAACCGCCGTCTCTCGATAGCCCGTCGCTCGATAGCCCGTCTCTTGACAGCAATGCGTCGGACCGCGTCTTCGCGGCCGCCGACATTGTCCGCGGCGCGATTGCACGCGCGTGTTGCCATGGGGCGCGTTTTCGGGCAGTAAACCCCCGGTCGTCCGCATGGCGCCGGGTGCCGGGCTCTGACCCGCCGCGCCACTGCGGGCGCCGTGCCGCGGGGATCGCCTCGCGGGCGAGCGGATCGGCAGTTCGGAGAGCGCCTTTGTCCAAGCTTCAACCGGTGCGCGGCACCCGCGACCTGTTGCCCGACGACAGTCGGCGCCACCGGCTGGTTGTCGAAACCGCGCGCGCGGTCGCCGAATGTTATGGCTACGGCGAGATCGAAACGCCGATTTTCGAGTTCACCGAAGTGTTCAAGCGCACGCTCGGCGATACCTCGGATATCGTCACCAAGGAGATGTATACGTTTTCCGACCGCAGCGGCGAGCAGATCACGTTGCGGCCCGAGAACACCGCCGGTGTCGCCCGCGCCTTCATCAGCGGCGGTCTCGGCCAACGCCTGCCCCTCAAATTCTTCTACGCCGGCCCGATGTTCCGCTACGAACGGCCGCAAAAGGGGCGCTTGCGCCAGTTTCACCAAGTTGGGGTCGAGCTGCTCGGGGTTGCCGAGCCGCTTGGCGACATCGAAGTCATCGTGCTCGGGGCCCATGTCTTGGAGAAGCTGGGGGTGCTGGAGCGAACCACGCTCGAGCTCAACACGCTGGGCGATCGAGAGAGCCGCGAGGCTTACCGCGCCAAGCTGGTGCGCTATTTGACCGCACGCCAAAGCGAGCTGTCGGACGAGAGCTTGGCCCGACTCGAACGCAATCCGATGCGGATTCTCGATTCCAAGAATGAGCGGGATCGCGCCGTCGTGGCGGAAGCGCCGTCGATCCCGGAGAGCCTGAACGAGGCCTCGGCGCGCTTCTTCCAGGAGGTTTGCGACGGGCTGGATCGGCTTGGCGTCCGCTACAGCTTGAACCCGCATCTGGTGCGCGGTCTCGACTACTACTGCCATGCCGCCTTCGAGTTCACGACCGAGGCGCTCGGGGCCCAAGGGGCGGTGTTGGCGGGGGGCCGTTACGACGGCTTGATCGAGACCATGGGCGGCCCGCCGACCGCCGGCGTCGGTTGGGCGGCCGGCATCGAGCGGCTCTCGATGTTGCGCGATCAGACGCCACCCGCGCCGCGCCCGATCGCGCTCGTGCCGATCGGCGAGGCGGGCGAGGCGAAGGCGCTGGAACTGGCGCACAAATTGCGCCACGCCGGCTACGCGATCGAGCTCGGCTATCGCGGCAATCTGTCGAAACGGCTGAAGCAGGCCAACAAGCTGGGCGCGGCGGCGGCGATCCTGCTTGGCGACGACGAGTTGGCACAGGGCTCGGCAACGCTGCGCGATTTGGATTCGGGCGCGCAGGAGAGCGTGCCGCTCGACGCCCTGGCCGACAGGCTGGCGCGTTACCGCTAGGACGGTTCTAGTGGATAAAATCCAACATATGGTGCCCATACGATCCCCTATCCCGGTTTCTCGGCAGGCCCGGTTTCTCGGCAGGAGAGCGCCCGCGGGCGATGGCGTCCCATCGTCAAGGGCGTTCGACGCCCCGAGAAGCCGGGATAGGGGACCCTTGTGGGCGGCTTGCCAAGTCCACCAGCGGCGTTGCCCGACGCTTGCGATGCGCCAGCATCGCCGCGCATCGGGCGCCTATCTGGATGAACTTGGGAAGCCGTCGTATGGGTACCATATGTTGGATTCTATCCACTAGTTTGAACGGGGCCGGCCCGCTCCCCCGCCCGACGCACCCGGAGGCGTCCGCGTGACATTCGACGAACGGCTGGACCGACTGGTCGATCGCCAGAAGGAGCTGGTCGAAGCCCTTTCCGGCCAGCAGGCGCTGGCCTCGGACGAGTTCGCGCGCTTGTCCAAGGAATATGCCGGGTTGACGCCGGTGATCGAAGCCGTCGGCGCGCTGCGCAAAGGGCAGGCCGAGGTGCGCGACCTGGCGGAGATCATGGCCGACCCCGAGTCGGATGCCGAGATGCGCGCCCTGGCCGAGGAGGAGCTGCTCGCGGCCAAGGAAACCATCCCGAGCCTGGAGCAGGCCTTGAAGGTTTTGCTTTTGCCCAAGGACGAGGCCGACGACAGGAATGCGATCCTGGAAGTTCGTGCCGGGACCGGCGGCGACGAAGCGGCGCTCTTTGCCGCCGATCTGTTGCACATGTACCAGCGCTATGCCGAGATCAGGGGCTGGCGCTTCGAATTGATGTCGATGTCCGAGACCGGGCTTGGCGGGATCAAGGAGGCGATCGCTTCGCTCGGCGGGCGCGGCGCCTATGCGCGCCTGAAATTCGAATCCGGGGTCCATCGGGTGCAGCGAGTGCCCGAAACCGAGGCGAGCGGC
>JAUVWK010000447.1 GCA_030604165.1 Alphaproteobacteria bacterium
ACCACGACTTCGAAGCCGAGAGGACCGGCTCGGATTACGGCAGCGAGATCGACTTTTTGATCGCCAAGACCTTCTTCAAGCACTTCACGCCGAGTATCAAATACGCTTCCTACGACGCTGAAAACTTCGCCACCGATACGGAAAAAATCTGGCTGGCCGTGGACGTTAAATACTAACCGGCAGGCTGGCGCGGTTTGCGTTCATGGCCCCCCGCGCGCTTCCGTGCGAGCGGCGAATGCGGTAGCGGAGGCGTGTTGGTCGAATAAATCGGCGGAATTTGACTGCGGTCAAGGACGGTGCTCTTAAGGTTTCGGTAACCTTTGCAGGCCATAAGCGGCGTTTTCGCGAGCCGCGCTGCTATGCAGCAGCCGATTGATGCGAGCAATGGCCGCAAGTTTGTTCAGATCCGAAGTTATCCGAGCGGCGTTCAGTCCCGCCAAGGCGCTGCGGCGGCCGCCTTGGGCCTTGGCGGAGGCCGAATTTTCGTCCGCCTGTACGGGCTACGCCGACTGCATCGGCGCCTGCCCGGAATCGATTCTCGTCGCTGACCGCGACAATCATCCAGTCGTTAATTTCGCCCTCGGGCCCTGCACTTTTTGCGGCGCCTGCGTGCGCGCCTGCGGCGCCGGGGCGTTTGCGCCGGCCGGGGCTGCTTCCGAACCGGCCCCGGCTTCGGCGCCTTGGGCAGCCAAGCCAACCGTGGGCGAAACATGCCTGTCGACCGCCGGCGTGATCTGCCGGACCTGTGCCGATTCGTGCGACCGCCGCGCCATCATGTTCCGGCTCGCGGTCGGGGGCCACGCCACACCGATGATCGACAGCACCCGCTGCAACGGCTGCGGCGCCTGTGTCGCGCCCTGCCCGACCGCGGCGCTCACCATAGGTTGAGCACCGGAGCCGTGAACGAGCCAGCGCAAATCGAAAGCGAGAGGAGCGTATCGCCAGCATGAGTGTTTCCGGTCTCGTCGTACATGCGCGCGCAGATAGCGTCGCCTCGGTGCGCGCCGCGTTGGAACAGCACGCCGGTGTAGAGGTCCATGCGGCCAGCGCGGACGGGCGGCTCGTGGTAACGCTCGACCGAGCGGACGACTATGAGGCAACCGAGCTAATGAGCAAATTCCAGGCTATGGACGGCGTGCTTTCGATGGCGCTCGCCTACAGCCATTTTGAAAACGATCTCGCCGAAGAGGAGCGGGGGCGATGAAAATTTCCAGACGTAATTTCATCAAGGCGAATGCCGCGGCGGCCGCGGCGGTGGCCGCCGGCATAAGCTTGCCCGGCATCAAACCTGCCGGCGCCGCCGCGGACGGCATCCGCTGGGACAAAAGCGTCTGCCGCTTCTGCGGCACCGGCTGCGGTATGCTGGTCGGAGTCAAGAACGGCCGTGTCGTCGCCACGCAAGGCGATCCGGAATCGCCGGTGAACCGCGGCCTCGCCTGCGTCAAGGGCTATTTCCTGGCCAAGATCCAATATGGCGAGGATCGTCTGAGCAAACCTCTGCTGAGAAAGAAAAACGGCACGTACGACAAGAACGGCGAGTTCACCGAAGTTTCGTGGGACGAGGCGTTCGACGTGATGGCCGAGAAGTTCAAGGCGGCCTTGCGCAAGAACGGGCCCAAGAACGTCGGTATGTTCGGCTCCGGTCAATGGACCATCTGGGAAGGCTATGCGGCGGCCAAGTTCATGAAGGCCGGCCTGCGCTCCAACAACATCGATCCGAACGCCCGCCATTGCATGGCGTCCGCCGTCGGCGCCTTCATGCGCGCCTTTGGCATCGATGAGCCGATGGGCTGCTACGACGACTTGGAGCACGCCGACGTCTTTGTCCTTTGGGGCGCCAACATGGCCGAGATGCACCCCATCCTATGGTCCCGCCTGACCGATACGCGCCTGACCAAGCCGGGCTGCGAGGTCCACGTTCTTTCGACCTTCGAGAACCGCTGCTTCGAATTGGCCGACAATGGCATGGTCTTCACGCCGCAGACGGATCTCACGATCCTCAACTATATCGCCAATCACATTATCCAGACGAAGGCCTACAACAAATCCTTCCTGGATAAGCATGTGAACTTCACGAAGACGGCGACGAACATCGGCTACGGTCTTCGCGCCGACCATCCGTTGGAGCAACAGGCCGAGAACCCCGGCAAAGGCAAACTGAGCAAGATCAGCTTCGAGGACTATGCCGCGCTGGTCTCCGAATACACGCTGGAGAAAGCCAGCGCGATGTCGGGCGTGCCGCCGCAGCAGCTCGAGCGTCTGGCCCAGGCCTATGCGGACCCCGATAAAAAGGTCACCTCCTACTGGACCATGGGCTTCAACCAGCATGTCCGCGGCGTTTGGGTGAATGGGCTGCTCTACAACGTTCACTTGCTGATGGGCAAGATCTCCGAGCCGGGCAACAGCCCGTTTTCGCTCACCGGTCAGCCCTCTGCCTGCGGCACGGCCCGCGAGGTGGGCACCTTCTCCCATCGCCTGCCCGCCGATCTCGTGGTCAAGAAAAAGGGCCACCGCGACGCCGCGGAGCGAATTTGGAATCTGCCCGAGGGCACCATCCCGGAGAAGCCGGGCTATCACGCCGTATTGCAGAATCGCATGCTTCGGGACGGCAAGCTGAACGCCTACTGGGTGCAGTGCAACAACAACGTGCAAGCTGCAGCCAACATGAACGAAGAGACCTTGCCGGGCTATCGAAACCCGAAGAACTTTATCGTCGTCTCGGATCCCTACCCGACGGTCACGGCCATGGCGGCCGATCTGATCCTGCCCACCGCCATGTGGGTGGAGAAGGAAGGCGCCTATGGCAACGCGGAACGGCGCACGCAGTTCTGGCGGCAACAGGTCAAGGCGCCGGGTGAGGCCCGCTCCGACGTCTGGCAGGTCATGGAATTCGCCAAACGGTTCACCGTCGAGGAGGTGTGGCCGGCCGAGCTGATCGCCAAGAAACCTGAGTACAAGGGCCGCACGCTTTACGAGGTCTTGTTCGCCAACGGCGAGGTGGACAAATTCTCGATCAATGAAACCGAGCCCGGTTTCGCGAACGACGAGTCCGAGTATTTCGGATTTTACGTCCAGAAAGGTTTGTTCGAGGAGTACCGCCGTTTCCAATATGAGGGGCCGAA
>JAUVWK010000291.1 GCA_030604165.1 Alphaproteobacteria bacterium
AACTGGCGGCAGCGCGCCGAGCTCGGCTCGTCGAATACTTTCGCCGGCGGCCCCTCCTCCTCGATGCGGCCCTCGTGCAAGAAGATCACGCGCGACGAGACCTCGCGCGCGAAGCCCATCTCGTGGGTGACGAGGATCATCGTCCGCCCCTCCTCCGCGAGATCGCGGATGACCTTCAGCACCTCGCCCATTAGCTCCGGATCGAGCGCCGAGGTGGGCTCGTCGAACAGCAACAATCGCGGCTCCATGGCGAGCGCCCGGGCGATCGCCGCGCGCTGCTGCTGGCCGCCCGAGAGGTGCGCCGGATAATGGTTGCGCTTGTCCACCATGCCGACCCGCTCGAGCAGGGCCTCCGCGCGCGCGGTCGCCTCGGCGCGCGACAGTTTCAGCACATGCACCGGCGCCTCGATCAAGTTTTGCAGCACGGTCATGTGCGTCCACAGATTGAAGCTCTGAAACACCATGCCGATGCGCGCGCGGATGCGGTCCACCTGGCGCGCGCTTTCGGGCGCCATGCGCTTGCCCGCCCGCTTCATGCGGATCAGCTCGCCATCGACCCAGATGCGCCCGGCATCGGGAATCTCCAGCAGATTAATGCAGCGCAACAGCGTGCTCTTGCCCGAGCCGCTGGCGCCGATGATCGAGACGACGTCGCCCTCGCGAGCCGTCGTCGAGATACCCTTCAGCACCTCGAGGCGGTCGAAGCGTTTGTGCAGATCCTCGATCGCCAACGCCGCCGTCTCGCCGGCCGCCGCGCTTTCCGATTCCGTGCGCGCCATAACGATATCTTACGCGCTAACGCGGCACACCGTCTCGGCCCGGTAACCCGTCACCACGCGGCGATGGCCGCTCAGCAGGCGATCGGTGGCCGCGTCGCCGCTGTCGACGCGCAGCAACCCGCCCGGCAACGAGGCGAGCTTGGCCATTGTCGCCACCACGATCACCCGGTCGGCGCCAACGCACCTGATCACCGCGGCGCTGATCTGCTGGTTGCCCCGGCCCAGAAAATGACCCTGGCCGCCGATCGGGGTGACGATAATCGTCGTGCCGCGCTCGTCCAACGCCGCCAAAATACCCGCTTCCGCCACGTCGGCGGCGAGCAGCCGCCGCTCGCGGATCAGGTCGACACCGAGCAAGGTTTTTTCCAAACCCAGCGCCTCGGCGATGGCGCGCGTGGTGGTGCCGGGCCCCAGAATGTAAAGCCGCCCGGGCTCCATGCGCTCGGCGATCTCGGCGGCGATGCCGGCAAACGCCGTGGCGTCGCTGCTGACGGCGCCGGTCTTTACGCCCTGCACCAGGTCGGGCAGATGCGGCACCAGCAAATAGCCATAGAGTTGGGCCGAGACCGCGCCGCGCCGAAACGCCTCTTCGTCGATATCCATGACCTCGCGCTCGCGGAGCGCCACGCCGCCACGCAGATAGCCGGCCGCCAGCGCGCCGGCGGCGCGCGGATTGGTGGCGTACACGGCCGAATGCATCTTGACCCCGGCCGGGATGCCGACCACCGGCACGCGCGTGCCCAGCGCCCGGTAAAGATCGCGCGCGGTGCCGTCGCCGCCGGCGAAGAGGATCAAATCCACCGCCCGCTCGGCCATCGCCTGCGCCGCCCGCTCGGTATCCCGGGCGCTGCTCTCGCCGCCGGCCACGACCACGGTCTCCGGCGCGAAGCCGGCCGCGACCGCCTCGTCGCAACCCATCGCCCCCGCCGCGGCGAGCAGCGTCACGCCGTCGGCGCGCGCCGCCGCGAGGGCCTGCAAAGCCTCCGTGGCCCGCCGGGGCGCTTGCGGCACGGCGCCGAGCGCCCTGGCCTGGCGTACGATCTCGGGCCGGTCGGTGCCCTTGAGCCCGACGCTGCCGCCGAGGCCGGCAATGGGGTTGACGATGAGACCGAGCCGAACCGGGCGCGCGGTCATGGCGCGCGATCAGTAGCCGCCGCGCTCGCGCTCGACGCTCGGCCCGCGCTCAGCTTTCCAGGCGCCCTTCTTGCGCTGGTAGGCGCGCCAGGTGAAGGCCCAGCGCTCGGGATCGTGCGGCACGTCGCCGTCGATGCGGCTGGTGGCCGCGTGAAGCGGCCCGCCCTTGGCCTTTTCCGGATCGCTATAGGCCTCGTCCGAGATGCGCTTGAGCGCGGCGATCATGCCGTCCATCTCCTCGATGGTCAGCGATTCGCCGGGCTCCATGGAAAAGGGCTGCGGCACCAGCATGGGCACGTGGCTCGGCATGCAATGCTGCACGCCGAAATCGACCATGCGGTCGATCACGTCGAAGGTGCTGACCCCGGTCTCGTCGTGCAGGGGCTCCCAGCTATAGCGCACCTGTTCGAGCTTGGGCGCGGTGTTGGCCGGCCAGGGGATCTTGACGCCCCTGATCTGGCGCATCCGGTGGAGCATATAGTTGTTGTTGAGCACCGCGGTTTCGGCCACCGCCCGCAGGCCTTCGGCGCCCAGGCTCATGACCCAGGAATAGGCCTTGAGCACGGCGTGCACATTGCCGATGAAGGCGCGGATCTTGTCGATACCCTCGGCCCCGTCGTAGTCCAATCGGTAGCGCTCGCCGTCGGCCGTAATCAGCGGGCGCGGCAGGAACTTGCGCAGCGGCTCCTTGACGCCGACCGCGGCGCAGGCAAGGCCGAGCGAGCCGTGCGGGGCGGAGAAGGTCTTGTGCAGATTGAACTGGCACATGTCGAAGCCGGTATCGCCCGCGCGCACCACGCCGAGCAGCGGGTTGCCGTTGGCCTGATCGTAGGCGCAAAGCCCGCCCGCCTCGTGCACCAGATCGACGAACCGCCGGATGTTCGGGTTGTACTGGCCGGTGTCCTCAGGGTTGGTGAGCATGAGCCCGGCGGTGCGCTCCGAGAGCGCGGCCTTCAAGGCCTCGACATCGGCGTAGCCCATCTCGCCCGGCATCAGGGTGATCACCTTGAAGCCCGCCACCGCCGGGGTCGCGGCGTCGGCCGGGTGCGAAAACGCCGTGGTGATGATCTCGTTGCGTTGCGCCAGCTCACCGCGCGATTCGTGATGGGCCCGGATCAGGCAGGCGTTGGTATAGATGCCCTGGGCGCCGCTCGCCGGCTGGAAGATGAATTCGTCCATGCCGGCGATCTCGCACATCATGCGGTTGAAGCGGTACATGATCTCGAGCAGCCCTTGCAGGGTTTCCTCGGCCTGGCGCGGGTGCAGCTCGGCGAGCTCCGGCAGGCGCGCGATATGCTCGTGCACCTTGGGCGAATATTTCATCGTGCAGGTGCCCATCATGTCGGGCGTCAGGTCGAAGCCCATGCACATCTGCGAGAGCCGCAAGAAATGGCGCAGCACGCGATGCTGCGGCAGCGCCGGCAAAGCGGGCGGGCGCTGGCGCCGCATCGCCTCGGGCAGGCGCGCCGCCACGTCGCCCACGGCCGCCGCGATCTCGGCGTCCAGCGCCGGCGGCACGATACCGCGCTGGCCTTCCTCGTCGAGCGCCATGACCAGCGGCTCGTTCCAGCGCGCGGCGTGAAAGTTCTCGTTCGCCTGGCTCATTGCAGGGCCTCCTCGAGGGCGCGGACGAGCCTGTCGATCTCGTCCTTGCCGTGAATCTCGGTGACGCAATAGAGCGCGGCCTGGCCGAGCGCCGGAAACTCCCGGCTCAGATCGTGGCCGCCGAAGATGCCGTGGCGCAGCAGCGCGGCGTTGATCTCGGCGACGCTGCGGCCGCTCGCGTCGAAATTGACCACGAACTCCTTGAAGAACGGCCCGTCGAGATGCGGCACGGCGAGCCCCGGCAACGCCGCCAGGCGCTCGGCCGCGTAGCGCGCGCGTTGCATGATGCCCTCGCCCACCTCGCGCAAGCCCTGCGGCCCCATCAGCGAGAGATAGACCGCCGCGCCGATGCCCCAGAGCCATTGAGTGGTGCCGTAATAGTCCGTCGATTCATGGCGCTTGTCGTACGACGTGCGCTCCATGGTCGACCAGGCGAAGCCGAACTCGCCCTCGTTCGCGCCCGGCGCGATGCTCATCATGATGGTCGGGTTTTCCTGCACGAAGCGTTCCTCGTCGCGGCTCGCGATGAAGCCGCCGCAGCCGCCGCCGGCATACATATGAATGCCGAGGCTCTGAAAATCTCCGGTGACGATGTCCGCGCCATAGTCCGCCGGCGCGGCGAGCACGCCGAGGCTGATCGGATCCACCCCGACCACGAGCAGCGCGCCGGCGTCGTGCACGAGGCGCGCGATCTCCGCGCCCTGGCTCTCGATGACGCCGAGATAGCTCGGGTTCTCGAAATAAACCGCGCCGGTCTCGGCGCTCAATTTGGCCGTGAGGTCGTTGAGGTCGAGCAGGCCGCTGGCCGGGTCTTGGCGCACCGTGGCGATGCTCGCCACCGGCTTGGCGAAGCCGCGCATCTGCGACAAGCGCTCGGCGCTCAAGAGCTCGGGCACCAGCACGCCGGCGCGCCCGCTGACGCGGCAAGCCATCAGCACGGCGC
>JAUVWK010000036.1 GCA_030604165.1 Alphaproteobacteria bacterium
GCCTGATCTCCGTAGCAGAGTCAATATTATCCTTATTTATCAATATAATAACTAACACCCGCCCAACACCCTATACGTCCCTATGCGTCCCTATGTGTCGCCATATCTGTTAAGAGTTGCTTAACCGTCGGACCCGGGATTAGCAGTCGGTTAAGGGGCCGCGACCATACTCCCGGCCATGATTCTCAGCCGCCAGGAAAGCCCATGACCGGCACCTATTTCGTCGTTACTTGTTGCGGATTCAGCGGCTCCAAATGGCTCGCGGCCGCCTTCGACAAGCACCCGGAAATCTTATGCACCCATGCGGCGTCCGACTTCCGGATTTGGGAGCGCCCATACAATGCCGCGGAACTCGACGCCTGCGCGGAGGTCGAGTGGAAGCACCGGCACCTCAAGTCGCTCGACGACTATCTGGGCGACCTCGGCGGCCTTGGCGACGCCACCGTTTACGGCAACGTGCACCGTTATCGGGTGGTCGATTTGGCCCGCATTCGCGACCAATGGCCACCGGAGAAACAAGTCCAGCTCGTCAATTTGGTGCGCCATCCGGTGCTCTGGGCCGAATCCGGCGGCCGTCACTTCGCCCATCTGGCGGAGACCAGCGTCCTCAACCGCTTTGAGCTGTTGCAGGCCTGTATGCTTGAGCTGGATTTCTATCAATCCTTGGCCCAGCGCCATCGCGTCGATCTGCTCGACTGGAACGTCTTGGCGTTCCTCTCGGCCTGCCAGTACATGTCGGCGTTGGTCAAGGATACGCAAATCATGCCGGGGCTTCGTCATTTGCCGATGGAGCGGATAACCGCCGAGCGCGAGCTTTACCGGGAGGTTCTGGAGGGTCTTACGGCGGGCCGGCTCGACATTTCCGAGGTCTATCTCGATGAGGTGTTCGGGATCGGCCACGTCAACCGCCACCGCCAGTCTGATCCGGAGGCGGATCGGAACGAGCCGGACCGGCAATATGCCGCGTGGCCCGAATGGAAGCGCGAGGCCTTCGTGAAATTCCTGACGAAATACCAGGTTCGAGCCGCGTACGAGCCGCTGGGTTACAGCTTCTCGTTTTGCGACGACCGCGCCGCCGCCTAATGCAATCCGAGCGAATTCGGAACGCAAGCATGCCTGCTCGCGGCAAATCGCAGCTCGATCCGGCAGCCACGCTTTCGGCCGAAGCGCTCGAGGCGGAGCGGGCGTTCGTGGTCGAGGCGTCGCGCGACTATCCGGAGATTCAGTCGCCGACGGAGCACGCCATACGCCGCGCGGCGGTCAACGTCATTCGAGCCTTGCTGCCGGCGCGCGCCAGCGTGCTCGAACTGGGCTGCGCCGACGGCTACATGGCGCGGACGCTGCAGCCTTACGTGCACCGGCACGTGGTGGTCGACGCCGTGACCTTCCCGGTGACGCGCCTGCCGGAGGGTGTCGAGTTCGTGCAAAGCCTGTTCGAGGAGTTCGACACCGACGAACGCTTCGATCTCGTGATCCTGAGCCTTGTCTTGGAGCATGTTATCGATCCGGTCGCCGTGACGGCGCGCGCGCGTCGCTGGTGCAAGCCCGAAAGCGGCCGCGCCCTGGCCATCGTGCCCAACATGCGGGCGCTCTCGCGCCTGCTCGCGCAAGCGATGGGTCTCGTCGCGCGCCTGGACGAGCTGACCCCGAACGATCGCGCGCACGGGCATCGGCGATGCTACGACCGCGCCGGCCTCGAGCGGGACATCACGCAGGCGGGCGGCGAGATTTTCTTGCGCGGCGGGCTTTTCCTGAAGCCGTTCGCAAATTTTCAGATGGACGAGATGATCGAGGCCGGCATTCTCAAGCGCGAGCAACTCGACGGCCTCGAGACGATCGCGGCCGATTTTCCCGATCTCTGTACGGCGATCTACGCGGTATTTCGCTAGTTTCGTCGGCCCTTATTCTGCGCTGGAAGGGGCGGGCGATCACCCCTTGAGTTGCGCCATATCCCGCTGCCTGACGACCTTCGCCGGACTGCCCACCGCGACGGCGCCGTCGGGGATGTCGCGGATCACGGTGGCGCCGGCGCCGACAACGGCCCAGGCGCCGATCACGATATCGGGAATAACATTGGCGCCGAGGCCAACGAAAGCGCCGCGTTTGCAGACCACGCGGCCGCCGATGTGGCAGCCCGGCGCCACGAACACGCCATCCTCCAAGACCGTGTGGTGGCCGATCACGGCGTTCCAATCGACGATCACATGGTCGCCGATCCGGCATTGCGGATTGATCACGTCGTGGCCCATGAGCACCGTGCCCGTGCCGATTCGACTGTAGGGCGAGACGGTACAGCTGGGATGAACAACCGTGGCGAAGGTGCCGCCGGCGGCTTCGATCCGCGCCGCGCAGTCGAGCCGCCGGGCGCTGTCGCCCGCGGTCACGATAATATCGAAGGCCCGCAGGAACGTTCCGTCGGCGAGCCTGTCCTCGCCGCCGAGCACCGGGCAATCGTTGACGCGGTCGCCGGCGAGCCCCACCATATCGATAAACCCGGCCACCTCGCGTCCCGTGGCGCGGCAGACATCGAGCACGCAGCGCCCTTCCTCGGTGCCGACGATGACCACGCGCCGAGTCACGGTTCCGCCCCTTCGCCGCCGAGCGCCGGGCGCCGGTCGATCACCCGGCGAGCCTTGAATTCCATGACTTCGAGCTTGCCCGGCGCCACGAGCGACACGGGCAGGCGAATGCCGACAGCCGCGCGCAGCCGGGCCTCCGCCGTGCGCGCCAAGCCGGCCAAGCGTTCGCCACCGTCACCGTCACCGTCACCGTCACCGTCACCGTCACCGCCGAGCGTCGGCGCATGCTCGGCCTCGATACGGGCCTCGTCCAGCGCGCCAACGCGCTCGAGAACGATGCGGAACTCGGTGCCGATACCGGGCGTGTCGCGCAACGCCGCCTCCACCGTCGAGGGATAGAACTTGGCGCCACGGACGATCAGCAGGTCGTCCAGACGGCCGATGATGCCGTCGGGCAAACGTGGGTAGGTTCGTCCGCACGGACAAGGCTCGTCGATCATGCGGGTTTCGTCGCCTGGAAAGTAGCGCATCATGGGTTGCGACTTGCGCCACAGATGCGTGTACACCACGGCGCCGCGCTCGCCCATCGGCACCGCTTCGTTGGCTTGGTCGAGGCGCACAATCTCGGTGTAATCCACATCCTGGTAGACATGCATGCCCGTGCGCTCTTCGCATTCCATGTTGGAGCAGGGGTGCAGCTCGGCGACGTTGCCGAAGTCGATGGCCTTGAGGCCCCAACCGTCCTCGATGCGGCGTTTCACCGAGGCGATCCCGGCGCCGGGCTCGCCGCCGAAAAAGCCCAGCCGAAGCGGCCCGGCCGCCGCGTCGACACCCATCTCAGTGGCCACGTCGAGCAGGTGCAGGGCGTAGGAGGGGGTGGCGCAGAGCACGCTGCTGCCCACCCGACGCATGATTTCGATCTGACGCTCCGAGCCACCCGTGCCAAGCGGCAGAACGCTGGCGCCGATCCGCTCGGCCGCCGCCAGGTGGCCCCAACCGCCGACGAACAGGCCCAACGGAAAGGCGATCTGCACGATGTCATGGGGACGCAGTCCGGCGGCCCAGCTTTGCATCGCCTGGGCCTCGGCGATGTGCGCCCAATCCTCGCGGCCGATGGCGAACAGCGTCGGCGCGCCCGTGGTGCCGGAGGTGCCCTGCACCCGCATCACCTGGTCGCGCTCGATGCCGAGATAGTCGCCAAACGGGGGCTGCCGTTCCTGGGCCTCGCGCAACATGGACTTGGTGACCACGGGGATCTTGGCGGTGAAATCCTCGAGGTTGCGAATGTCGTCGGGGTGCACCCCGTGGCGGTCGTAGAGCGCTTTGTAAAAGGGCGTGCGGTGATAGACATAGTCGAGTTGCGCCTTGAGGCGCGCGAAGATACGCAAGGCGCGCTCGGCCGGCGCCATGGTCTCGCGCGGTTCGTCCCAATAGGGCCGGTGGCCGCTGCTCATGCGATCGCGCCGCCAAGGCGCAGGAAAAGGGCCCCGCCGGCGATAAAGTTTTCGCTCAGCGCCTGCCGGTGGCGCTCGACGAACGCGTCCGCCGCGCGTCGCGGCCCGTCGCCGAAGGCCCAAACATAGTCGTCCACGATCAGCCAGCCGCCGGGGATCACGAGCTTGCCCCACTGTTCGATATCGCGTCTGGCGAATTCATAGTCATGATTGCCGTCGACATGAAGACACGCGAGTCTACCCTCGTAAACGGTTTCGCCGAATTCCTCCGAGCTCACCGAGCATGACAGCCCGTAGCGGGACAAGGCTCGATCGGCCGGCAGGCGCAAATAATTGAGGTCGCCGCGCGCATAGGGCAGCAAGTTGACGAGAAAAACCTCGAAAGCTTCCTGAAAATCGATGCGGCCGCGCACGGCGGCAATTTCATCGCTCGACTCCCGTTGATCTCCGGCGTCGGAGTTGCTCCAGGGGTCCACGCACAACAGCTTGCCGATGTCGTGGAGTTGCGCGAGCCGTAGCAGTACGAACGCGGACTTGCCCCAAAAGCTGCCGATCTCCACCAGGTCACCGCGCGGGCAAGTCGCGAAGATGCGACATAAGGCGTCGATCTTCGCGTCGTCGGACGCCCCGGGGATGGTCTCGGCGTGCCTGAGCAAGGCCGCTCGCTCCATGGCGGGCAGCCGGCGGTCGCAGGCGCCGGGTGGCCACGCCGACGCCCGGGCAATCGACTCACGAAATAGGCGCAGCTCGGTATCGAGCGGGTGTTGCTCGTTGAGCCCGACATCGGGTAACAGCCGCGGCAGCTTATTGCGAAGATACTCCCAGGCCCAGAGATGCGGACAATAGAGCGCCGTGATTCGGTGCGCGCGCACAGCTTCGACAAGCGCGTCGTCGAAGTCGGGGGCGTGCAGGTAGGGCAGGGTGAGCCAGTCCGCATACAGGCTCCGGCACGGATCGTCGCTATGCGACGACGCCCCCACGACGGTTTCGCCGCGGCTTTCGGCGAGGCGCAGAAAGGTCCGGGCTAGCGGCGTGCCGGCGGGAAAAACCAGGGTCTTGCGAGTCATGGCTCTGAGGGTCGTTTGCGTGGTGTCGCGGCTGGGCTAGGGGGCCCCTCCCCAATACCATGCCGCGCCTCACGTCGCACGCTAACGCCAAATCGTAAAGAGAAACTTGCGCGCGCCGCCGGCCCTCGCTCGGCAACCGCCGCCGGGGTCAGGTCGCGGCGGCGATGGCGCGCTTGGTCATGACCCCCACCAGATGGGCACGGTATTCGGCGCTGGCGTGGATATCCTGATTCAGGCCGTCGGCCGGAAACGCCGGCAGCGCCGCCGCGCTCGAAAGCGAAGCGCCGAGCGCCGCCTCGAAGCTCGTGGCCCGAAACACGCAAGGCCTGGCGCCGGTCACGGCGATACGCACGCCCGCCGCCGTTTCCACCGCCATGACGCCAACGATGGCGTAGCGCGACGCCGGATTCGGAAACTTGGCGTAACCGGCCTTCTTGGGCACCGGAAAGCTGACCGCGGTGATGATCTCGCCTTCTTCCAGCGCGGTCTCGAACAGGCCCGTGAAGAAATCGTCGGCCGCGATCTCGCGCCGGTCGGTGCGCACCGTCGCGCCCAATCCGAGCAAGGCGGCCGGATAATCGGCGCTCGGGTCGCTGTTGGCGATCGAGCCCGCGATGGTGCCGCGGTTACGCACTTGCGGATCGCCGATGCACTCGGCCAAGGCGGCGAGCGCCGGTATGGTGCTGCGCACCTCGGCCGCGCCGGCGACATCCGCGTGGGGCGTGGTGGCGCCGATCACCACCGTTTGCCCATCGACCGAGGCGCCCCTGAGCGCGGCGATACCGGCCAGGTCGATCAAGTTCGCGGGCTTCGCGAGGCGCTGCTTCATGATGGGCAGCAGGGTTTGCCCGCCGGACAGGAACTGGGCCTCGGCGCAGGCCTTGAAGGCGGCGGCCGCGTCAGCGATCGTCGCGGGGCGGTGATAGGTGAAGTCGTACATGGTCGAGCTCCTGCGCGTTCTATTTATTCGGCCGCCGCCGCCTTGGCGGCTTGCATCGCGCGCCACACGACGTGCGGCGTCGCCGGCATGTCCAACTGTTCGATGCCGAGCGGCGCGAGTGCGTTGATCACGGCGTTGATCACCGCGGCCGTCGAGCCCGTCGCCCCGGCCTCGCCGCAGCCCTTGGCGCCGATCGGGTTGTGCGCGCACGGTATTTCGTTGTGCTCGACCGCGAATGTCGGCAGGTCGTCGGCCCGCGGCAAGGTGTAATCCATGTATGAGCCGGTGGTGAGCTGGCCGCTATCGCCGTCGTAGGTGCAGTTCTCCAGCAGGGCCTGACCGATGCCCTGCGTCACGCCGCCATGCACCTGGCCCGCCACGACCATCGGGTTGATCACGGTGCCGAAGTCGTCCACCGCGGTAAAGCTCACCACCGCCACCGCGCCGGTTTCCTCGTCGATCTCGACCTCGCAGATGAAGCAGCCGTTCGGATAGGTGAAGTTGGGGGGGTCGTAAAAGGCGGTTTCGTCGAGCCCCGGCTCCAGGCTGTCGAGCGGATAGTTGTGCGGCACATAGGCCGAGAGCGCGATATCGCCCAGCGTCAGGGTCTGATTGCTGGCGCTGTCGCTGAAGACGCCGTCGGCGAAGGCGATGTTGGCCTCCTCGGCCTCCAACATGTGGGCCGCGATCTTCTTGCCCTTGGCGATCACCTTGTCGCAGGCGACCATGATCGCGGAGCCGCCAACCGCGATCGAGCGCGAGCCGAAGGTGCCCATGCCGAAGGGAATCAGGTCGGTGTCGCCATGCACGATCTCGATGCTCTCGAGCGGCACGCCGAGCTGCTCGGAAACGACCTGGGCGAAGGTCGTCTCGTGGCCCTGGCCGTGGCTGTGCGAGCCGGTGAAGACCGTGACGGAGCCGGTCGGGTGCACCCGCACCTCGGCCGATTCGTAAAGCCCCGCGTGGGCGCCGAGCTTGCCGGCGAGATGCGAAGGCCCGAGGCCGGCGGCCTCGACATAGACGGAAAGCCCGATGCCACGCAGCTTGCCCTGTTTGGCCGCGGCGGCGCGGCGCTGCTCGAAGCCGGCGTAATCGGCGGCCTTTAGGCAGGCGTCCATGTTGGCGGCGAAATCGCCACTGTCATATTCCAGTGCCATGGGCGTCATGTAAGGCATCGCCGAGCTCGGAATCAGGTTGCGGCGCCGAAGCTCCACCGGGTCGATGCCAAGCTCTCGCGCCGCCTTGTCGACGACGCGCTCGAGCTGGTAGTTGGCCTCGGCCCGGCCGGCCCCGCGATATGCATCGACCGGCACCGTATTGGTGAATACCGCCTTGATCTGCGCATAAACGGCTGGCGTGGTGTAGACGCCACCCAGCACGCTGGTGCAGAAAAACGACGGGACCGAGGTCGAGAAGGTCGACAGATAGGCCCCCATGTTGGCCGTGATCCTGACCCGGAAACCGAGAAACTTGGCACCCCGGTCGAGCGCCAGCTCGGCGGTGGTCACGTGGTCGCGGCCATGGGCGTCGCTGACGAACGCTTCCGAGCGTTCCGCCGTCCACTTCACCGGGCGCCCCACCTTTTTGGCCGCCCAGGTGACAATGGCCTCTTCGGCGTAGTGAAAGATTTTCGAGCCGAAGCCGCCGCCGACGTCGGGCGCCACCACACGCAGCTTGTGCTCCGCCAGGCCGAGCACGAACGGTCCCATCAGGAGCCGAATCACGTGCGGGTTCTGCGAGGTGGTGTAGAGCGTGTGCTTGCCGTTGCCGGCGTCGTATTCGCCGATCGCGACGCGCGGCTCGATGGGGTTCGGGATGATCCGGCTGTTGATCAGCTCCAGCGTGGTGACATGCGCGGCCTGCTTGAAGGCCGCGTCGGTCGCCGCCTCGTCGCCCCAGCCGCTGTCGTAACAGAGATTGTCGGGGATCTCGTCCCACACCTGCGGCGCCCCCGGCTTGTTGGCCGCCGCCGTCGCCGTCACCGCCGCCAGCGGCTCATAATCGATTGCCACCAGCTCGGCCGCGTCGCGCGCCAGGGCGCGGCTCTCGGCGATCACCAGCGCCACTTGGTCGCCGACATGACGCGCCTGATCGACGGCCAGCGGCGGGTGCGGCGGGGTCTTCATCGCCGAGCCGTCCCGGTTGGTGATGTCCCAGCCGCACGGCAGGCTGCCCACCTCGTCGGCCGCCATGTCGGCGCCGGTGAACACCGCCAACACGCCCTCGGCGGCGGCGGCCTTGGCGATATCGATCGACTTGATCTTGGCGTTCGCGTGCGGCGAACGGACGATCCAGGCGTGGCTCTGGCCCGGCCGGTCGATGTCGTCGGTGAAGGTGCCGCGTCCGGTCAGGAAGCGGTCGTCCTCGACGCGCCGGACCGATGCACCAATGCCGTTGTCCGCCATCGGCTCAGCTCCTCATTGCTTCGGCGCCGGCCGCGATCGCCTTGACGATGTTGTGATAGCCGGTGCAGCGGCAGAAATTGCCTTCGAGATATTTGCGGATGGTGGCTTCGCCGGGGTTGGCGTCGTTCGCCACCAAATCGATTGCCGTGATCACCATGCCGGGCGTGCAAAAGCCGCATTGCAACGCGTGATGCTCCTTGAACGCCGCCTGCATGGGATGCAATTGGCCGTCGCTTTCGAGCCCTTCGATGGTGAGCACCTCGGCGCCGTCGGCCTGGGCGGCGAGCATGGTGCAGCTCTTCACCGCGCGGCCGTTGACGAGCACGTTGCAGGCCCCGCATTGACTCGTATCGCAGCCGACATGGGTGCCGGTCAGGCCGAGCTGCTCGCGCAAGAGCTGGACCAGCAACGTCCGCGCCGGCACGCTCTCGCTGACGCGCGTTCCGTTGACCGTCATGGCAACCGAGATGGACGACATGACACCTCCCTCGCTTGTGTTGTTCGTTCGTCCTTGTTCGCTTGAGACTACGGCATTGCGCGCCCGCCGCAAAGGTTGGCGCGGCTGTCCCACATCACCGCTCCTTGGTATAACACCGCGACGGTGGCGACTTAACCGGGATGGTATTGAATGAAGACCTTCGGCGTGGTGGGCTGGAGCGGCAGCGGCAAGACGACTCTTCTGATCGAGCTTCTCCCCGAGCTGACCGGGCGGGGCTTGCGCATCTCCACGATCAAGCACACCCACCACGGTTTCACCATCGACCGGCCGGGCAAGGATTCGCACCGGCATCGGGAGGCCGGCGCCAAGGAGGTGGTGATCGCCTCGGCCTCGCGCTGGGCCATGATCCACGAGCTGCGCGGCGATCCCGAGCCGGACATGACGGCGCTGATCGCGCGCATGACGCCGGTCGAACTCGTGTTGGTCGAAGGTTTCAAGAGCCATCCGCACGATAAGCTGGAGGTCTATCGGCCCTCCCTCGGCAAGCCGCTGCTCTGCCGCGAAGACCCGACCGTCGTCGCCGTCGCCAGCGACGAGGCGGTGCCCGACCTGCCGGTGCCGTTCCACGCCAGTGGGAAAAGCTTTAATTAAGTTCAGGGCGGCGCGGCGTTGGGGGTGAAGGCCGGCTCGCCATTGATCCTGAATTCGGCGATCGCGGCCTGACCCTGGGGCGAGACGAGCCAATCGACAAAGCGCTGACCGAGCGCCGCCTTGACGTGCGGGTGCTTCGCCGGGTTGACCAAGATCACGCCATAAGGGTTGAACAGGCGTTGGTCGCCGGCCACGAGGATCGTCAAGTCGGCCTTGTTGCGAAAGCCGAGCCAGGTGCCGCGGTCGGCGAGCGCGTAGGCGCTCATGGCGGCCGCCGTGTTGAGTGTCGCGCCCATGCCGGCGCCCGCCTCGCGGTACCAGCTGCCGGACACCGTACCGACCTCGATGCCGGCGGCGCGCCACAGCGCCAGCTCGCGCTTGTGGGTGCCGCTGTCGTCGCCGCGCGAGAGAAACGGAACCGCGGCCGCGGCCAGGCGCGCGAGCGCGGCCGGTGCGTCGGACATGCCGCCGATCCGCGCCGGATCGTCTGCCGGCCCGACCAGCACGAAGTCGTTATACATGACATCGAGCCGCGCCACGCCATAGCCGTCGGCGACGAACTGCTGCTCCGACGGCTTGTGGTGCACCAACAGCACGTCCGCGTCGCCGTTGCGCGCGAGGCGGATGGCCTGCCCCGTGCCGACGGCGAGCACGCGTACCGCGATGCCGGTCGCGTCTTCGAATCGCGGCAGCAGGTGATCGAACAGCCCGGAATTCTTGGTCGAGGTGGTCGAGGCGACGGTGATGAACGGATCGTCCGCCTGCGCCGCGCCGGATAGGACTAGGGCGAGACAAAGCCCGAGCCACACCGGCTTCGGCAGCATTCGGTTTATCCAAGGCCCGCTCATGTCGGCGTCAGGGCGGCGTCAGCTCGCGCCGCTGCCACCACAACAGCTCGCCGCGCAGGAAGGCCTGGGCTAAGTCGTTGCGCGGCCCCGCGAAAAACGCCTCGGATGGGGCCATTTCCAGCAACCGGCCGCGGTGCAGAAACAGCACCTCGTCGGCGAGCCGTCGTGCCTGGCCGAGGTCGTGGGTGGTCATGATCACTTTGGTGCCGGCTCGATGGATGGCGTCGATCACTTCTTCTATGACATGGGTGGCGGACGGGTCCAGGCTCGCCGTCGGTTCGTCGAGGAACAACACCTGCGGGCGCAGCGCCCAGGAGCGCGCCAAGGCCAGCCGTTGCTGTTCGCCGATCGAAAGCACGCGGGCCTGATGGCGCGCGAAGCGGCTCAGGCCGGTCCGTTTCAGGGCGTCGCGGATCAAGGCCGGGCGCGCGCCGCGCGGCACCCGACGCAGCGACAGCGCGAAGTTGATGTTGGCGGCCACCGAGCGGCGCAGCATCACCGGGCGCTGAAACACCATGGCCTGATAGAACGAGGGCTCGCGCCCGGCGGCGCCGTGCCAAACGATGCTGCCCGCGCTCGGCGCCAGCAAGCCGTGGCAAAGCCGCAGCAGGAGGCTCTTACCGGCGCCGTTCGGGCCGATGATGACGCTGCGGGAATTGGCGCTGAAGGTGCAGGACAGCTCCTTGATCAAAAGCTTGCGGCCGGCGCTGAAGCCTACCTGACGCAGCTCCAGGGGCAGGATGGAGCGCTCCGCCGTCATCGGGCTTGGCCTCGCTCGGCGGTGCCTTTGAGCACGAACGCGGCGCCGTTGACGGCGATCGAGAGCACGACGAGGATAATGCCGAGGCCGAGCGCCAGCGCCAGATCGCCCTTGCTCACTTCGAGGGCGATCGCCGTGGTCATCACCCGCGTCACGTGGTCGATATTGCCGCCGACGATCATCACCGCGCCGACTTCCGCGCTGGCCCGGCCGAAACCGGCCAGCACCGCCGTCAGCAGGCTGAAGCGGCCGTCCCACAAGAGGGTCGCGAGGGCGCGGCGCGGCTTGGCCCCGAGCGAGCGCAGCTGCTCCTCATATTCCACCCAGAGGTCCTCGATCACCTGGCGGGTGAGCGCGGCGATAATCGGTGTCACCAGCAGGATCTGGGCGATCACCATGGCGGTGGGCGTGAACAACAGGCCGAGCACACCGAACGGACCGGCGCGCGAAAGCAGCAGATAGACGATCAGGCCGACCACCACCGGGGGCAGGCCCATCAAGGCGTTGAGAATGACCGCGACGACCGTGCGGCCCGGAAACCGGAACAACGCCACCGCCGCGCCGATGGGCAGACCGATCAGCGCCGCCACGAAGACCGCGATGACACTCACCCGGAGCGACAGCAGCACGATCTCGCCCAGATCGCGGTCCAGGTGGATGACGAGCGAAAAGGCCGCCGCCAGCGCGGAGCCGAAGTCGGTCATGTCGAGCTACCCGGTGGCGTATCGGGGCAGGGCCGCGTCTCCGCCGTTATCGAGTGTTCGGCGCGTCATCCACCGCCACGCTGGAAATAGCGCTCGAAACGCGTCAGCGCGGCCTGCGGTTCGTCGTAGCCGAAAAACGCCAGGCGCACCCGCGTGACCGGTATGGCCACCAGTGCGATGCGCCGCTCGGACTCGGCGGACAAGGTGATCTCCAGGCGCTGGCCGCCGTTTTCGTAGCGGATCGTCGAGCCTTCCACGCGGTAGTCCTCGGTGCCAAGCGCGCGCGGCAGGATCCGAAAAAAATCCCGGTGACTAATCGCCATCTCTTTTTCGACGGTGAGGGTCTTGCTCATGCGTTGCCGCCGCCGGCGATCGGCGGCCACATGGCGAGGGTGTCGTTGTCGTTCAGAATGTGCGCCTCTCGCGCGCTGGGCTCCAGATAGACGCCGTTGACCAGCACCAGATGGCAATATTCGCGAGGTAGATTGAGCTGGCTCATGATGGCCGTTGGCGTCGCGCCTTCGTCCACCTCCAGCACCGCCTGGTTCTTGGACGCGCCCGGCGGCAGATATCGGCTCAACAGCGCAAAAAGCTTGACCGTGACCTTCATGGCCACCGGTCAGACTTGGCTGCGGGCGACGTACGCCTCCACGGCCCGATTCGGATCGGCGATCAGTTTCGCCTTCCAATCGCCGAGCGCGATCCGGGATTGGATGAGCCCGCGCAACACGCCGACATGCGGGGTGGCGCCGATGCCGAGGGCGCCGACCAGGCGGTCGCCGTCGAATTCCAGCCGCAAATATTTGTAGCCGTCCTCGTCCACGACGGCGCCGCGATCGCCACCCTTGACGCCTTCCCAATTGCCGAAGGAACTCGACACCAGCCCGACGGTGGCGAGCACGTTCATGATCAGGCTGCCCTTGTAGCGCGCCGTCCGCCCCGCCATGTTGAGCGCCGCGATGCGGCCATGCTCCGCCGCGGTGGGTTGAATCGCGTGCACCGCCTGCCCGCCGGTAGAGAAGTCGGGCCCCTGGGCCACGTCGCCGGCGGCGAAGATGTTTTTCACGTTGCTTTGCAAATGCTCGTCCACGAGCACGCCCTGGTCGGTCTTCACGCCGCTGCCTTCGAGGAAATCGACGTTGGGCTTGACGCCCGCGGCGATCACCACGAGATGCGCATTCAACGTCTCGCCGCCCTGCAGCACCACGGCCTTGTCGCCCGGGCCTTCGGTGGCGGCTTCGATCTTCGAGACCCGGCTGCCGGTCAGCACCCGAATGCCCTTGTTCTCGCACCAGCGCCGGATCATGCCGCCGCCGGTCTCGTCCATCATGCGCGGCAGCACGCGGCCTTCCATTTCAACCACGCTCAAGGCGGCGCCGCGCGAGGCCAGCGCCTCCATGATGATGCAGCCGATGAAACCGGCGCCGATCAAAACCACGTTGGCGTCGGGCTTGGCCAACTTGGCGATCTCGCGGCAATCCGCCAGGGTCCAGCA
>JAUVWK010000257.1 GCA_030604165.1 Alphaproteobacteria bacterium
AACGACATCGCCTATGCCGAGCAACGGGTGGTGATCGGCGCGGCCGCGGGCGGTGTCGCCTTCGGCGTCGCGGGCGGCACTCATCACGCGCTCGAGGATCTCGCCTTGTTGCGCAGCCTGCCCAACATGACCGTGCTGGTGCCGGCGGACGCGCATCAGGCCTGGCACGCCACCCTGGCGGCGGCGCAAGTGGACGGCCCGGCCTATGTGCGCCTCGGCGGGCGCGTCGATGAAGCGGTGGTGACGGCGGCGGAGGCGGAATTCCGTATCGGCGAGGCCGAGCTTTTGCGCGCGGGCACGGATGTCACGGTGATCGCCTGCGGCTGCCTCGTGGCGCCGGCCTTGCAGGCGGCCGACGAATTGGCCAATGACGGCATGAGCGTGCGGGTGCTGAACATGGCCACGATCAAGCCGCTGGACCGAGAGGCGATCCTCGCCGCGGCGACGGAGACGCGCGGCATCGTCACCGCCGAGGAGCATCATCTCTCGGGCGGCCTCGGCGGCGCGGTGGCCGAGCTGCTCGCCCAGACCCGCCCGACGCGTATGCGGCTGGTCGGCATGCCCGACGAATTCGCCGTCGTCGGCCCGACCGACAGGATCAGGGAACGCTACGGCATGAGCCGCCAAAGCATCCGCGAGGCTTGCCTGGCGCTCGCCGGGTAGCGCGGGCGCCCGATCAGACGTCCGCGCCCCGACCGCGACGCGCTAGCCTTCGGGAATGCCCGCTTTGCGCAGGCCATCGAGCTCGCGCGCCAGATCGGCCTCGGCCAAATAGGGCGCGGCCATGACCCAGCTTTGCACGGTGAACACCGGGTTGCGCGCCAGCACCTCGCGTCCGGCCGCGCGGGCCTCGTCCTCCGTGCCGAAGGCGCCGCACGCCGCGGCGAGCCCGACGAAAGACTGATAGCTTTCCGGGTTCTCGGCGATAGCCCGGCGCGAGGCCGCGATCGACTCCGCGCCATGGCCCAGCATGAGGTGCGCCCGCCCAAGCACGTCGAGCACCCAGGTTTGATAGGACGGGCTGAGCTGCATCGAGCGCTCGGCCAACGCCAGCGCCTCCTCAGGGCGGCCGACCAGAGAGTAGATCCAGCCGAGCAGCCCGATCATCGTGGCGTGATTGGGGTTCATCTGCGCCGCCTTCTCGCCCAGCGCCACGGCCTCGTCGAACTGGCGCTGAAAGAGGCTGAGAATGCCCAAGAGGCCGTAACTGTCCGGCAGCGATTCGTCGAGCGCCATGGATTTTTGCGCACACTCCGCGGCCTTCGTGAAGGAGGCCGCGGCATCGTCGCTCCAGCCGAACGACGCATCCCGGAAGTGAGTCCAGCCCAAGCCCATCACGGGCACCGTGTATGCGGGGTCGAGCTCGGCGCTCCGCTGCCAGAACTCGCGCGCCTGAACGTTGTCGTTGCGCGTGTTTTTCATGAAGGCGACATAGCCCTGCAGGGTGTGGTCCGCGGCCTCGGGAATGCGGGTGCTGGCCATCCAGACGCGCGCCTGCTCGCCTTCGGTGACCTTGGTGCGGAGCGCGGTCGAAACGGCCCAGGCGATCTCATCCTGGAGCGCGAAGGTGTCGTCGAGCGTGCGGTCGAAGCGCTCGGCCCAGATGTGCTTGCCGCTTTCCGCCTCGACGATCTGCGCGGTAATCCGCGCGCGGTTGCCCGAGGTCTGCACACTGCCCTCGACGACATAATGCGCGCCGAGCTCCTCGGCCACCTGTTGCACGCGCACCGGCGCGCCCTTGTAAGTGAAGGTGGAGTTGCGCGAGATGACGAAGATGCCGGGCGAGCGCGCGAGGATCGCGATGGTGCCTTCGCTGATGCCATCGCCGAGCTGCTCCTGCTCCGCGTCGTCGCGCTTGCCCTGGAAGGGGAGCACCGCGATGGAGGGCACGCGGGGCGGCGGCAGCGTGGCCGTCTCCGCCCGCTTCTCGGCCAGCTCCACGGTGGGATCGGCTTCGTCCGTGCGTACCCGGTAGACGTGAATCGGATCGACGATGTTCTTGACCTTCTTCTCGCCAAGGTCCTCGTAAGCGACCGTGATCTTGTTTTTCACCTGATCGAAAACACTGCCGGAGATGTAGATGCCGCCGCTCTCGGCGAGGGCCTGGATGCGCGCCGCGATATTGACGCCATCGCCGAACAGGTCGTCGCCCTCGATGATCACATCGCCAAGGTTGATGCCGACGCGGAACTCCATGCGCCGGTCCTTATCGGTCTCCTGGTTCCGCTTGGCCAGGTCGCGTTGCATGCCGACGGCGCAATCGACGGCGTCCACCGCGCTCGGAAATTCGATCAGAAAGCCATCGCCGGCGGTGCCGACAATGCGTCCGCCGTGCTCGCCCACCGAGGGGTCGATGACGTTTTTCCGGTGTTGCTTGAGTTGTATGAGTGTGCCCGCCTCGTCAGCGCCCATGAGCCGGCTGTAGCCGGCCACGTCGGCGCTCAAGATGGCGGCGAGCTTGCGCTTGACCGCGCCCGCTTTGGCCATGATTCTGCCCTCCTTGACCTTCCCCTCTTGAAGTTAGGCCCGTTGCCCGGCCCTGTCTATCGCGTGGCGTTCTTTTCGTGAGGGTCGGCGGTATATGCCCTAAACTAGTGTCCATGCACGGAAGCGGGATTCGCCAGGAGATCATCGACCGGGTCATGGCCCGGCGCGGGCGGCTGCATCTGTTCGACACGCTCGAGCCGGCCAAGACGGCGCTCGCTGTCATCGACATGCAGAACACTTTCCTGCGGCCGGGCGCGCCGGTCGAGGTGCCGATGGGGCGCGCCATCGTGGCCAACATCAACCGCTTGACCGCGCGCCTGCGCGAGCGCGGCGTCAAGGTGATCTGGGTGACCCACGCCAATAGCAGCGTCGACGGCAAAAGCGACTGGTCGGGGTTCTTCGATTATTTCGTCGCCGCCGAGGTGCGCCGCAAGACCATCGAGGGCCTCGAGCCCGGCGCCGAGGGCCAGAAGATCTGGCCCGAGCTCACGGTCGGCGCGGCCGATATCCGGATGTTCAAGAATCGTTACAGCGCGCTGATCGCGGGCTCCTCGGCGTTGGAGCGGGTGTTGCGCAGCCATGGCGTCGAGACGCTGCTGATCGCCGGCACCAAAACCAACGTCTGCTGCGAGGCGACCGGGCGCGACGCCATGATGCTGGATTTCAAGGTGGTCATGGTGGCGGATTGCTGCGCCGCGCTCTCGGACGAGGAGCACCGCGCCACGCTCGAGACCTTCATCCAGCAGTTCGGCGACGTGATGAGCGCCGACGAGGTGCTGGGGGCGCTGGACAACCGTTAAAGGGCGCCATGTCGGCTTGGCCACGCAACGATTTGTGCGAGCTTTTGGGTGTCGAACACCCGATCATCCAGGCGCCCATGGCCAGTGCGACGACGCCGGCGCTGGTCGCGGCGGTCTCGAACGCGGGCGGGCTGGGCTCGCTCGGCAGCGCGGCGCTTTCGCCCGACCAATTTCGCGCCCAAGCCGACGCGGTTCGCCAAGCCACCAACAAGCCCTTTAACGTAAATTTCTTTGTGCACGCGGAACCGACGCTCGAACCCGCCGCGGCGCAGGCCATGCGCGATCGGTTGTCGCCTTACTATGCGGCGCTCGAGCTGGGCGAGCCGCCCGCACCGCGGCCGCTGTTTCCGACCTTCGCTGGCGCGATCTATGAGGCCGTGTTGGCCTTGAAGCCCCGCATCGTCAGCTTCCATTATGGCTTGCCCGCGCCCGATGTGGTCGAGGCGCTCAAGGCTGGCGGCGCGCGTATCCTGAGCTCGGCGACCACGGTGGCGGAAGCGGCGGCGCTGGAACAGGCCGGCGCGGACGCGATCATCGCGCAGGGCTACGAAGCCGGCGGCCACCGCGGCACCTTCTTGCAAGATATCGATGCCGGTGTGGTCGGCACCTTCGCCCTGGTGCCGCAGGTGGTGGATGCCGTCGCGGTGCCGGTCATCGCCGCCGGCGCTATCGCCGACGGGCGTGGCATCGCGGCGGCGTTCGCGCTCGGTGCGCACGGGGTGCAGATCGGCACCGCCTTTCTCGCCTGCCCCGAGGCCGCGGTGCATCCGCTGCACCGCCAGGCGCTGCGCGAGACACGCGGCGAGGACACGCGCGTGACCCGCGCTATCTCCGGCCGGCCGGCGCGCGCCATCCGCAACCGTTTCATCGAGGAGATGGGCGCCGACGAGCGCGCGGCGCTTGCCTTCCCCTTGCAATACAGCCTGACCGCGCCGCTGAGCGCCGCGAGCAAGCAGCGAGACGAGAGCGACTGCTTGGTGATGTGGGCGGGGCAGGGCGCCGCCTTGGCGCGCGAAATGCCGGCCGGCGAGCTGCTCGCCAAGCTCGCGGAAGACGCGCTTAGGCTGTTGCCCTAAGGGCGGCGGAATTCGGCCGCTCACTGCATCAGCGCGCCGCCATTGACGTTGAGCGTGGCGCCGACGCAGAAGGCGCCGTCGTCGCTGGCCAGGAACAGCGCCGCCGCCGCGATCTCGTCCGGTAGCCCGAGGCGGCCGATCGGCATCAGCTCGTTGATCAGCGTCTCGATCACGGCCGGGTCGATACCCGCCAGCATGGCGGTATCGGTCGGCCCCGGCGCCAGCGTGTTGACTGTGATGTTGTCGGCGATGGCCTCGTGGGCGAGGCATTTGCCGAAGGCGATGACGCCCGCCTTGGAGGCGGCGTAGTGGCTGAGCCCGGCATTGCCGCGCAAGGCGACCTCGGACGAGAAATTGATGATCCGGCCCCACTGTTTTTCGCGCATGGCGGGGAGCACGGCGCGGGCGCAAAGGAACGGGCCGCGCAAATTGATCCGTATCATGCGGTCCCAGTCCGCGACGGCCATCTCCGCGACCGTGCCGGCGCCGGCAATCGCC
>JAUVWK010000374.1 GCA_030604165.1 Alphaproteobacteria bacterium
CAAGATCGTCGCGCCCGCCGAGCCGGCCGACCTCTTCGTCCAGCTGATGGGCGCCGACGCGAGACCGCGCCGCCCGCAGGCTGGCTGAAAGTCCGAGAATTTGAGGTTTTCTCATAACACTGTGTCTTTCCGCTTGAGTGCCCAACGCCGCTGCCCTGACCGACCGTCGGTCGACTCGGTGACCGGTGGCGGATTGTGCCACCGTCCAGATAGCGTCTCAAGCACTATGTTCATTTTTTGAACACCCAATCGCCGTGGGGTTTCAAGGCGCCCAGGTCCGCCCCGATATCGGGCAAACCGCCGTCATGCAGCCGGCCGCGCTCGACCCGCATACGATGCCGCGGCAACGGGCGCGCCAGTTTGAGAAAACCGTTGATCTCGGCTGCCTCCGAGAGGGCGAGCTCGGCATAAAGGCCCGCCTCGAGATGATTGCCGAGCGCGGATTGCACACCATTGCCAAGCACGACGCCGAGGCCGTTCTGCAGCGCCTCGCGCGCGACATCAAGGGTGTGGGCCAGCCCACGATGCTTGCACAGCTTGAGCTTGACCAAGCGCGCGCCCGAGGCCGCGGCGCGCCGCACATCCGCCTCGTTCCAGATCGATTCGTCGAGCATCAGCGGCAGCGTCGTGGTCTGCGCCAAGGCTTCGAACTCCGTCCATGCGTCGGGCTCGAACGGCTGCTCGAGCAGCGCCACGGGCAAGGTCTCGACGGCCCGGCACAGCGCGCGCCCGCTGGGAGAATCGAGCGCCTGGTTGGCATCGAGGCGGAGCGCCACGCCCAGGTCATTGTCGCGCACGGCCGCCGCGACGGCCTCGATGCGCTCCAGGTCTGCCGCCAATGGCGCCGCGCCCACCTTGAGCTTCAGCGTGGCGTAACCGTCGGCGACGAGGCGTCGCGCCGCTTCCGCCGCCGGCTCGGGGCTGTCGCCCTGGCACAGCGCCGCCAGCGGAATGGCGCCATCGACCGCCCCGGCATTAAGCCCCTGGGTGCCGGCGTGCCAAGTTTCGAACGCACAGGCGAGGCCGCTCGCGGCCATCGGCGCACGGGATTCGATGGCATCGATCACACGCTCGGGCGCCACGCCATCGGCGAGCGCCGCACCGGCGCGTTCGACTTCGTGCAGGGCACCGTCGACGGTCTCGGCGCTGTAGCCCGGCAACGGTGTGATTTCGCCGTAACCGACCCGCTCCTCGCCCTCGACACGCACAAAGAGGCAATCGAAGCCATCCAGGGTCGCGAAAGAAAGCTTGTATGGCGTATGCAGCGGCAAGCGGAGGCGCCAAACCGTCAAGCGCATGCCTCGAGCACCTCCCGATAGACGGCGGCAACGTCCGCGGCACGCGACGGTCCGTCGAACAGGCGCCGCGCCTTCGCCCGATTCGCCGCCGTCATGCGTGCCTTGAGCCCCGTTTCGTCAGCAAGCTTGATGAGATGGTCGGCGACACGGACCGCATCGAACTCAGGATCCATAAAGCCGTTGACGCCGTCCTCGACAAAACCCTGGAAAGTGCCGAGCGTGACCACGGGCAAGCCCGCGGCCAGGGCCTCGATGATGTCGCGACCCCACGGGTTACTCTCGCGGGTCAGCTTGATCAGCGCGTCGCAAGTCGCGAGCGCGCGATCGGGCCGCTCGGTATGGCCCGGGAAACGCACCATCTGCCCCAGGCCATCGCCCTGCACGCGCGTCATCATCGCCTCGAGATAAGTGTTTCGCGCGCCCGGCAACCGCCGCACGTTGGCGAGTTGGCCGCACAGATAAAAAACGAAATCCTCGCGCCCGCGTCGTTTTAGCTCGGCCGCGACATCCACGATCCGATCCACGCCACGGTTCGGCGAAAAATTGGTGAGCGAGAGCACGCGAAAGACCCCAGGCGGATCGAGCAGCTCCGGCAGCGGCGCAAGATCGGGCTCGGGCAAGGGCGTTATGTTGTGCACCACCGAGGCTTTTTGCGGATCGAACCGCGGCCCGGCCAGGGCGGCGAAGTGATCGCGGTTGCGCTCGCTGATAAGAAAAACGTGGCGCGCGTCGCGGGCGATGGCGCCGTAGACGAAACGCGCGAAGCGGCCGGGGATCAGGAGGGTGCGGACATGGCACACCCACGGCAAATCCAAGCGCCGCGCCAGCGCGCGCCCAAACAGCGCCAAGCTCTCGTGGTTGACATGAATCAGGCGCACATCGTGGGCAGCGATCAGCGGGCGCAGCCGATCCAGCACCTGCGGCAGCCGGCGCGACTTCCATAGATATATGGCGTAGGCCACCGCGTTCTTGCGCTCGGCGGGGCGAAACGCCGCAATGTCCGGCAGGTTGACATGGGGCACGCCAAGGCTCTCGTAGCGCGCCGCCATCGGTCCATCGCGCCGGGTCACGGCGAAGGGCCGAACGCGCGCGCGGTCGAGCTGCTCGATCAAGTAATACATCGAGCGCGACGAACCGCCCTGCCCCCCTTCCAGATCGAGGAAGAGGATTCCCGGCGTGGCGGTCACGGCATCTCCCCGTCGTGGCATCGCCCCGCCAACGCCCGCGCACCGCCGCTCATTACCTAAACTTGTGCACAAACGTCTCGGTGCCGTTGCCGCATTACCAGAGCACCGGATCGTCCGGGCGCGCCGGCGCGAGGCGGCGCCAGCCGCTCGCGCCGAAGCGCCAAAGGTCGCTGACGTGGCCCCGCGGCCCTTCCCCACCGAACAGCCACAAGCCGCCGCCGCCCGAGGCAAAGGCGGACTTGGCGTGATAGCCGGGCCCGTTGTCGTCGAGCTTGCGCCACCCGCCCGAGGACCCCACCGAGAACTCCCAGCTGTCGGCGAAATTCAGCTTCGGATCCGTCTTGGAGCGCCCGCCAAACAGCACGAGACGGTCCTCGACCATGCCAAGCGCCGGACAATAGCGGGGTGCCGGTCCGTCAGCCGCCAACCGCCGCCAACGCAGCCGCTCGAGATCTAGCGCCCACAGATCGCCCCGGTCGGCGTGCCCGTCGAAGCCGCCGAACAAATAAAGCGTGCCGCCGCCGGCCACCCAGCCGAAGCCATAACGGGGCCCGGGCCCGCCGCCAGTGGCCGATGCGCAGGCCCAAGATCTGGATTCGCCATCGAACAGCCAAAGATCGTCGAAGAACACTTTGCGCTCGCCGGTGGGCGCTTGCGCGTGACCGCCGAACAGTATGAGGCGCCCCCCGTGCCAAGCGAGCGCGCTGGTGTAGCGCCCGGCCGGTCGCGGCCCCGCCTTCGGTTCCACCGGTGTCCAGGCACCGTCGTAGAGCCAAAGCTCCGCCAAGAAGCAAAGACCACGCCCGTCGTGGCCGCAGCCGCCAAAGCGATAGATCCCCTCGGGTGCCGCACAAAGGCTCGGGAAGCGGGCCGGCGGCGGGCCGTCTTGGGCAACGAGCGACCAGCCCTCGTCGTAGCGCCAGAGATCGGCGCCGACATCGTCGGGCCGGACGGTACCGCCCACGCCGAAGCCGCCGAGCACGTGAAACGCCCCGTCGTAATAAGCGGCGCCGGCCGAGCGGCGCGCGCGCGGCGAGGGCTGGGCCATGGCCGTGCCGGCCTCAGCGCCCCGCGGCCGCGCGGCGCCGGCTGACGAGATGATGGTTGAGGGCAAGGTGGTCCAGGTCCGACTTGGCGAACACG
>JAUVWK010000342.1 GCA_030604165.1 Alphaproteobacteria bacterium
ATCAGCGAGACGCTCAAGGGCGAGCCGGTCGGCATCGCGGAAACCGACAAGGGCGATTGGATCGTGCGCTTCGCAGATATCGAGCTCGGCATCATCGGCCGCAAAACAAAGAAACTTCAACCTTTCGCCGCGGCCCGGCCGGGCCGCGGCGAGCAAAGACAGAACCGGAACACTGTTACCCATGTATCCGGTCCATAGTGTTACCTATGTTTCCGGTTGCTCAGCCGCTCAAACTTGAAATGCTCCAGTGCGGTGCGAGGCTCGAACTATGGGCGCCACGCGCCGGTGCGCTTGTTGATCTCGACCAGCTTCACCAACGAGCCGTCGCGGCGACGGACCTCCGCGACGAGGAAATCGTCGCCCTTGGCCTTGACCGCGCCGGCGACGAGATCGTCCTTGCCTTCCTGGCGGAAGCGCTCGTTCAGGATCTGCCGCACGTCCTTGGCGGTCAGCGCCTCCTTGGCCGGCGTGACGTAGGTGTGCAGGTCGAAGAACTTGATCATGGCGCGATCATGGCGCGATCATGGTGTTGTGGGCCTGCCGGCTCGGGGCAGGCCGTAGCGCTGGGCCAGCCAGACGCCCGCCAGGATAATGAGACAGCCCGCGCCCTGCAGCGGCCCCAGCGCCTCGGCCAGGATCAGCCAGGCCAACAGCGCGGCCACCACCGGCTCGCCGAGAAACGCGACGGAGGTAAACGAGGCGGGCAGATGCGCCAGCGCCACCGCGGCAAGCCCCTGACCGAGCACGTGGGCGACCAGCGCGAGGCCGATCAGCATGCTCCAACCGACCAGCGTCTCGGCCGCGAAGCCCTCGCCCATGAGCAGGGCGGCGAGCAGGAGACCCGGCAGGCTGAAGGCGCCGCTCAGCAGCATGATCGTGCCGCTCGGCAACCGGCCGCGCAGGTGCTTGATGGTGAGCATGTAGGAGCCGAAGAAGAGCGCGGTGACGAGGCCGAAGCCATCGCCGAGCGGGTCGCCGCCGCCGAACGAGAGGCTCGAGCCCAGCAGGCAGGCGGCGCCGACGAGGGTGAGCAGCACACCGGCGAGAAAGCCCTTGGTGATGCGCTCGTGGAAAAGCACCCAGGCGCCCACGATCACGAAGATCGGCGAGCTGGTGGCAAAGAACGTCGCGTTGGCGACGCTGGTCAGCGCCACCGACCAATGCCAGAACACCAGATCGCCCGACCAGAACAGCCCGGACAACGCCAGCACCAGCCAATCGCGCCGGTCTAGCGGGCGCGGCTCGGCCGGCGGCCGCCGCTCCAGCCACATCCAGGCGGCCAGAAACGGCAGCGCGAAGGCGACGCGGTAAAGCGCGGTCGAGTTGGGCCCGAGCTCGCTGAGCCGCATGAAGATCGGCGCGAAGCCGACGCCGACGATGCCGACGGAGAGCGCCATCAGGGCGAGGCGCGTCGTCCGCGCAGGGCTCATCGCGCGCGCCTGCCGCGGCTCGAAGTCGCGCCTATGGGGCTCGAGATTGGCACACGCCAGCTTATCGTGAAGCCGGCCGTGCCGCGACAGGCGCGCGCGCGCCCCGCCGGCTTGCCTTGGCGCGATCGCGGTGCCATATCGAACACCGCGGGCGCGGCGCTCAAGGCCGCGCCTGCGGCAAGATCGGCGCGCAGGGGGGAGCGAAGCGATGAAGCTCGGTATGTTCATGATGCCCGTCAACGATCACCGGCGGGAAACGCACACGGTGCTCAAGGAGGACGTCGAGCTGGCGGTCCATTGCGACCGCCTGGGCTTTGACGAGTTTTGGGTGGGTGAGCACTACACCACGCTGAGCGAGCCGGTCACCTGCCCGTTCATTTTTCTCGCCAACCTGATTGCGCGCACCGACAAGGTGAAGCTCGGCACCGCGGTGGTTAATTTGCCGCAGCGCCACCCGGTCCAAACCGCGGCCCACGCCGCCATGCTCGACCATCTCAGCGACGGGCGGCTGCTGCTCGGCGTCAGCCCGGGCGGCCTGGTCAGCGATTTCGAGATGTTCGGCGTGACCGATCAACAGGTGCGGCGCGAGATGGCGAGCGAGGCCATCGACATGGTGCTCAAGCTCTGGACCACGACGCCGCCCTACGAGATTTACGGCAAATATTGGACCATCAAGCTCGACGAGCACCTTTACCCGGATCTCGGCGTGGGTGAGGTGATCAAGCCCTATCAACGGCCCCATCCGCCGCTCGTGGCCTCGGCGATGAGCCCGCATTCGGGCAGCGTGCGCGCCGCCGCGCTCAAGGGCTGGGGCGTGATCTCGGCCAACTTCGTGCCGGCGGAGACCGTCAAGACTCACTGGGACGGCTTCGTGGCGGGCTGTGAGGAGGTCGGCCGCACGCCTGCGCCCGCGGATTGGCGCGTGGCGCGATCCATTTTCGTGGGTCGCGACGACGCCGAGGCCAAGGCTTATGTGCGCGATCCCGGCGGGCCGTTCGCGCATTATTTCGGCTACTTGGTGACCCTGGTCAAGCGGGCCGAGTTTCACGCCATCATGAAGCGCGATCCCGCCATGAGCGACGACGAGCTGACGCCCGATTACGCTTGTTCGAACTTCGTCATCGCGGGCGACGCGGCTTCGGTCGCGGCGCAAATTCTCGCGCTGCGCGAAGAGGTCGGCCCGTTCGGAACCATCCTGGCGACGGCGGCGGATTTCATCGACGAAACCCACAAACCGAAGCTGCTGGAGTCCATGGCGCTCTTGGCCCAGGAGGTAATGCCCAAGGTGCGCGCCGGCTTGGCATGACACGGCGTTCCAACACCAGCGCGCTGCTGCGGCTGGCCAGCCATCTCGCCGCGCTGGCGGCGAGCGGCTATCTCGTGTATCAGTTCCCTGGTTTTCTGGCGTCGTTAGTAATCGCCATCAAGTGCGGAAAACAGCCAAAAATTAGCTATTCCGTTTCTGTATAAAAGCGCGTAAAATCGAAAACATGGTTATTAAACGCGTCTAAAAAAGAAAGGTCGCAGCCTGCGACCTTTCTTTTCACGGAGACTGACCCATGGCGACCGCACGAATCACACAGGCTTTCGTCGACAAAATGCCGTTCACGAGGACCGGCCAGTTGCTATTCATGGACGAGAAAACACGCGGCTTCGGTTTGCTCGTCGGCACGCGATCCAAGAGCTTCATATTCCAAGGACGTATGGACGGCGTCTCCCGGCGCGAGAAGATCGCGCGCACGGACGACACGACATGCGCGCTGGCGAGGAAGGAAGCCGAGCGCCGGCGCGTCGAGAGGCCGTTCGGAGGTCGCGCGACTTTCGGCGAGACCTTTGACAACTACCTCGACGCGCTCGGCCGGCGCGGCAAGCAGCAGTCCAGCCTCGACCAGTTCCGGCGGACGGTGGACCGCTATCTCTCGGCGTGGTACGGCGAACGGCTGTGCAAGTTCTCCCGCGAGCAGGTCCGCCGCCGCCACGTCGAGATAGGCGAGCGCCACGGCGAGGGCGTTGCCAACCTGAGCATGCGCGTCTTCCGGGCTTGTTGGAACCACGCACGCAAGACCGACGAGGACCTCGGCCGGTCGCCCACGGCGGGGATCGACTGGTATCGCGACAATGTGCGCCGTACGGCGGTGCCGAAGGCCGACCTCCCGGAATGGTGGCGCAGAGTCCAGGCAATCAAGAACCCAATCAGGCGCGACCTGCACCTCGTAATGCTCTTCACGGGCCTCCGCCGCGGCGACGCGACGACGATGCGATGGGAGCATGTCGATCTGGATGCGGCGACGCTGATGGTGCCCAAGCCCAAGGGCGGCGAGGACAAGGCCTTCGCCCTTCCGTTAAGCCAGTTTCTTGTCACGGTCCTTCGTGGCCGCTTGGCCGAGAACGAGATTCTCTATCCGAATAGTCCTTGGGTCTTTCCGGCGAACTCGACGAGCGGGCATGTTTGGAATCCTCGCGACGATGGCCTGCCGTCGCCGCATGCGCTGCGCCACAGCGCCGC
>JAUVWK010000422.1 GCA_030604165.1 Alphaproteobacteria bacterium
CAGCTGATGCGCGCCGGAGCCAACCTAAACCGGCGCGCCGGCAATGGCGAAACGCCGCTCACCTCGGCCATCCGCAGCATCCGAAAAGACCGGATTCTCGAGATGGTAGAGCTGCTCCTGGAGTCCGGCGCCGACCCCAACCTCGGGATCGAGGGCAGCCCGCCGCTTTATCTGGCCGTTACCCTGATCAAGCAGGATACCGCGACCCTCGCGCGAGCCTTGCTCGACGCCGGCGCCAACGTCAACGGCCAGGCCTCGGGCGGCATCACGACGCTCGAGATCGCGGTGCAAACCTGTTTCCTGGAAAGCTCCAAACAAGCAAACCGGGAAACGATTCTGACCTTATTGGACTATGGCGCGAGAATTACCAACAATACCGCCAGTCTGCTGTATCGGTACGCCGATATCGGTGTTTGCCAAAATATTTACGATTTGTTCGACGCCCGCGGCATCAGGCTGAATTAGCACCCCTTCCGCGCCCGTGGGCCCAGCGGCCCGAATCAGTCCCTTTTCGAGACGATTTCCGACCCGCGACCGGGCTCACGGCAGCACGGCTCGATGCCGACCGTCGGCGCGTAAATACCTCTGTTTTAAGCGTTCATTAAGGTTAATTCGGCGAGAATCGGGGTCCGCGACGAAGCCCGATGGCCTCGCCGCGCGGTCGCGCGCAATCGAAAGTCGAACGGCAATCATGATGGCTTCCGACCTTCCCACCGACGACCGCAAAGACATACCGGTTGCCGTTGCTCTCAAATATAGCGGCGCCAAGGATCCGGCGCCGAAGATCACGGCGAAAGGCCGGGGCGCCGTCGCCCAGCGCATCATCGAGGTCGCGCAGGCGAACGGTGTCGAGGTGCACGAAGACGCCGACCTGGTGCAGCTTCTCGCCACGCTCGACCTCGACAGCTTCATTCCAGTCGAGGCCTTCGCCGCGGTCGCCGAGATCCTGTCCTACGTCTACAAAAAGAACAAAACAATGAAGACTGATCGGGAAACCTGATGACCCAAGCCAATGAAGTCGAGGCTCTCATCGCCGAGGCCCGCGGGCGGCTCAATGCCGCGCGTCGAGCCCTCGAAACCGAGCAACCGGTCGATCTGGCCGAGCTCCAAGGCAGGGTCGCGGCCTTGTGCGAGCGGCTCTCCAGCCTGCCGCTGGAGACCGCGCGCGGCCACAAGGGCGTGCTGCTCGCGCTGTACGACGATCTGGACCGCTTGAGCGCCGATCTCACCCGCGCCCACGGGGAACTCGGCCAACAGCTCAAGGGGCTCTCGGGCGGCAGCCAGGCCGCGGCCGCCTACGGGGCCCCACGGCCCAAGCGCTAAGCCGAGACCGGCGGGAAGCAGGATTTGAGTAACGGCTGACGAGATGGGATTCGAGACCTATATCCGCTTCGCCATGGCGCTGCTGCTCGTGCTCGGGCTGATCGCCCTGATCGCCTGGCTGGTGCGCCGTTTCGGGCTCGCCGGACGGGTAGCGCCCGGTATCACCATGCCGGGCCAGCGCCGCCGGCTCTCGGTCGTGGAGTCCTGCGCCGTCGACGGCAGGCGCCGGCTGGTCCTGGTGCGCCGCGATGAAACCGAACACCTCGTCATGCTCACGGCCAACGGCTCCGGCGTGGTCATCGAGCGCGGCATCGGCGACGACGCTGCCGACACGGATCAAAGCGACTTTCGGACCACGCTGGCGCGCCAGGCCGACGACGACTGGGCCGACGAGGAGGATGCCGATCCGGATGAGGCGCCGCCAACCCGGCCCCGGAGCGGCCCTGGAATCCGGCCATGATCGGCCGCGCCATGAAATACGCGACCCCGCGGGGCCTGCTGATCGGCGCGGTGCTTGTCCTCTCGGCCGTGGCCTTCGCGCAACCCGCCGTGGCCCAGCAACTCAGTCTCGATTTCGGCGAGGCCGGCGGCGCCTTGATCAGTCAGCTGGTTCGCCTGATCGCGCTGCTCACCATTCTCAGCCTGGCGCCGGGAATCCTGGTCGTGGTCACCTCGTTTACCCGCATCGTGGTGGTCATGTCGCTGTTGCGCAGCGCCATGGGCTTGCAACAAACGCCGCCCAACACGGTGATCGTCAGTCTGGCGCTATTCCTCACGGCGTTCGTCATGGCACCGACGCTCGAGGCCTCCTACCGCGAGGGGCTGGCGCCCCTGATCGCCGAGGAAATCGACGAAACCGAGGCCTTCGAGCGGACGGTGGCGCCGCTCAGGCGCTTCATGCTGCACCAAGTGCGGGAAGTCGATCTGGCCCTGTTCATCGATATGTCCAATATCACCGATATCGATGGTCCGGAGTCGACGCCACTGCGCGTGTTGATACCGGCCTTCATGGTCAGCGAGCTACGGCGGGCCTTCGAGATCGGCTTTCTGATCTTCGTTCCCTTCATCATCATCGACATGGTGGTTGCCGGCGTCCTGCTTTCGATGGGCATGATGATGCTGCCGCCCGTGATGATCTCACTGCCTTTCAAGCTCATCTTCTTTGTGCTGGTGGACGGTTGGTTTCTGCTCGCCGGAAGCCTGGTCGAAAGCTTCGGCCAGGTCTCTTGAACGGCTCCGGCCCGCGCTCCCTCACGGCCGCCCATGGCAGGGTACGCTTGGGCCAGTATGCGCTTGGGGCCAGTATGCGCTTGGGGCCAGTATGCGCTTGTGGGGGTCGCCGGGAGGCGGCGACGTTCCGTAAGGGCCGCTAGTTGGCGCGGCCGGCTTTTCGCGCCTCGCGCTGCGCCCGGCTGTCCGCCAGGAATGCCTCGGCACCCTCGATATCGGCAAGCACCTTGGGGAGCTCCAGCAGTGGCACGTCGTCGGCATAGACCGCATGCGTCATCAAGTCGAAGGCCTTGGCGTAGCGGCTGTCGCGCATGACGGCTTGATAGCGCCCGCGCATCGCTTGCAGGCCCCGCCGATCCTTGGCCATCGTGAGGGCCACGGCTTGACGCATCAAGAAATGACGGTCCGTATCGCTGAATGTGCCGGGTTCCGCCGCGCCACCGGGATAAAGCCCCGCGATCGCGGCCGCCGCCCGGTTCCACTGTTTGTCGCGCCAAAAAACCTCGGCTCGGATCACCTCGGCCTCGCGGCTACCGTCGCCTTTCAGTCGCTGCAGCGCGGTGTCGAATTGGCCTTGTCGGGAGAGCGCGCGCGCCTCGAGCTGCCGGCGTTCCCACTTGAGCGCCGTCGGCAGGCTGGCATCGGCCATCTTGGTACGGTCCAGCACGTCGAGCGCCGCGTCCGCCTCGTTGTCG
>JAUVWK010000007.1 GCA_030604165.1 Alphaproteobacteria bacterium
CTTTACAGCTACGGCATCGCCGCGCGCCCCCAGGAATTCGACCCCGAGCGGTTGCAATCCATGCTGCTCGAGCTGCGCGACGCCTTGCCGGAGCATCACCTGAGATTTCTGCGCTCCCTGGAGACGTTCCATGTCGAAGGCGATTACCTGTTCGTGCATGCGGGCATCAGGCCCGGCGTGCCCATCGAGCGCCAGGAGCGGGACGATTTGATTTGGATCCGCGACGAATTCCTGCGCTCGAAGGTCGATCATGGCAAGATCGTGGTGCATGGCCACACCGTATCCGCCGAACCCGAGATCTGCCGCAACCGCATCGGCATCGATACCGGCGCCTTCATGTCCGGCGCCCTGACCTGCCTTATCCTGCAGGGTGAAGAACAGTGCATGATCCACACCTGAATGCCCTCCGTCGGGGCGGCGCGCCGTCTTGAGCGAGACAACCGCGCTGGACCGGGCGCCGCAACCGTTGGTTTGCATCCTCGGCGGCGGCGACTGGCAACGCACCAACCGGGCGGTCGCATCGGCCCGGCGCTTCGGGCTCGCGGTCGCCGTCGGCGATACGGGACAGGCGGCGCGCGGCGCGCCGGACGGAGACGCGAGCGTGGCGAAGATCGCCTGGCGCGATGATTTCGCCGCTGCCCGCAATCAGCTGATCGCCGCCGTGCGCGAGGGTTCCGACGCGGCGGCGCCCTATCTGCTGTGGCTCGATAGCGACGAGGAGCTCATCGCCTGGCCAACCGTGGATTGGCGCGCGCAGCAGGCGCCGTGGTATCTGCTCATGATCCAGGACCGCGACGACCTCACGCCGCGGCCCATCGCGCGGCTCCACCGCAACGACCCGGCGATCGCCTGGCGCCACGCCATTCACGAGAAAATCGCGCTTCCCACGGGCCGGCCCGCGCCACCGCCGACGCTGTTGCCGGGCGCGGCGCTGCGCCACGCGGGCTATGACAGCGACAGCGAGGTCGCGCGCAAGCTCGAACGCAACGCCCAAATCGTCGCCCGCGAACGCGCCCAAGGCCAAGACTATTACGGCCTCGCGCTCGAAGAGGCCCGCCACAGGGACAGGCGCGGAAGCGGCGCCACGCTCGCCTGGTCGCGCGCCTTCAACTACCACGGAGCCGGGCCCCGGCGCGCCGGTTCGATCGACCCCCGGGTGGAACCCGCCTCCGCGCTGTGCGAATTCGGCCAAGTCGAACCCGCGCTGGGCCTGCTGGCGCAGAACCCGCAGATTCTGGATTTACAGCTCGCCGTGCTGCAGGCGGGCTATCGCGCGACCGGCGCGGTCGATCGCGAGCGGCTGGATTTTCTCGCCGACTGCGCGCGCACCGGCTTGGCGGACTGGCGCTACAGCTTTCCGCGCGCCTTGCTCGACGCCGACCGCGAGGCGATTCTCGCTCTCGTCACGAGCGTTGGGCGGCAAAGCGAGAGCGAGCGGCCGACGCTGCCGGGCGATGCCACAAATCTGCTGAGCGGAGACGCCATGACGATACGGTTCAGGCGCAGCCAAGCGGTCGACGCCGAAACCCTCGGCGACGCGCTGGTTCTCATGAACACCGGAACCGGCGAAGTCTTGACGCTGAACCATACGGCACGCGCGGTGTGGGAGGCGTTGGCCGAGGAGCCCAGCGTCGAAGACCTAATCGCGGGCTTTGCCGCGGTGTTTCGCGACGTCGACCAGGCAGCGCTGCGACAGGATATCGCGGACGCGCTCGAGCGCTTGCGCGCCGCGGGCCTGGCGCTCGAGAGCGGCGCGGAGCAGTGAGCCTAGACGCGGGCAAGAGGCGCGCCGCGGGCTCGTCCACGGACGCCATGGCGAACCCGCCCGCGCGGGTCTATGGCTTCGATTGGCGCGGCTTCCGGGCGCGTCTTTGTACCGCCGACGAAGCGCTGGCCAGGCGGGTCGGCCGGTTCTTGGATCGGCCGCCCAAGCGCGAAGCGGGCCGGCCGAGCGAGTCGGTGGATAGCGTCGTCTGGGTCGCGCCCGAGGACGGTGGGCATGAAGACAATGGGCATGAAGACGGTGGACATTGTGTGCGAACCACCGATTGGAGCGCGCGCGCCAGCGGCCCGGATGAAGTGTTGTTCCTGACTTTGGAGGCGCTCGGCCAGATTTTTCTGTATGGCCTCAAAGGCGCCGTGCTCCACGCCGGCGCCTTCGAGGTCGGACCCGGCGCCATCGTCTTTCATGGCCCGCCACAGATCGGCAAGACCAGCCTGGGCCATGCCGCCTGGCGCCGGGGGCTCGCCGTGCTGGGCGACGACCGGGTGGTGCTGCGCGAAGACGCCGACGCGGTGGAGCCCTTCCCGAAATGCCTCAAGCTGCGCCTTTCGCCCGGCGCGTCCGTCGGCGAGGCGTCGCACGGTGTGCCTGAGACCATGACCGCCGCGGCGCTCGTCGGCGCTGAGCGGCGCGTCATGCTGGCCCGCGCGCTACCCGGCTTCAGCGCCTATGACCGGGCGCTTCCGATCCACGCCTTGGTCCGGCTGGAGCGGGCCACGAGCGGCCCGAGCCGGCTTGTGCCGCTCGAGCCCGACGCCGCGCTGGACGCGGTGATGGGCTGCATCACCTCACCCGATTTCGAGCCCATGGCGGTAGTGCGGCTGTTGAAGCGCCTGGCGGAGGCCAATGCGTTGCACCGGCTCGCGGTCGGCGAGCACGAGACCGAAGCGGCGCTCGATCTGTTGCTGGCGCTCGCGCCTCAGCCGGCCGCCGGCAGCGGCGCGGGCGATTCGCTCAAGCCCCGCAGATAGAGCAAGAGATCGGCGCGGTCCGCGGCGCGCTTGACGCCCTTGAAGCCCATCTTGGTGCCGGGCACCGTGCCTTTCGGATCGGCGAGGAAGGCGGCCAGCGTGGCGAAATCCCAGGCCCCGCCATGCTCGGCCATCGCCTTGGAATAGGAAAAACCGTCCGCGGCCGCGACCGCGCGGCCGACAATGTCCCAAAGGTTGGGGCCCACCCTCGCCTTGCCGCCGGCATCGACCGTATGGCAGCCCGCGCATTTCTTGAAGGCCTTCTTGCCTTTGGCGGCATCGGCGGCGGCAAGCAGCGCGCCGAGCGACGAGCCTTCGGAGACCGCCGCCGATTTTGCCGGCGCCGCGAGCTCGTCTATCGCCGCCGCCACGGCCTCCTCGGCCGCGCTTTCGGTTATTGCGGCCTCAGTGACATCCTGGCGGGCGGCGTGCGATTCGGGCACGTCGTAGACCATATTCGAAACCAGCCAACCGACCGTCGTAACCAGGCCGGCGAACAGAATCGCGCCGACAATCTTGTTGAGTTCGATGCCTGACATGATTGGTCCGATATCCGGCTGTGCTGAAGGGTGCGGGAGATTAGCCGCTTCCCACTTTCCTGCGCAACTCCTATAAGGGGCCGAGCTACCAAGAGACGGAACCACAGCGAATTGCCGCAATGCCCGCTGCCAAAAGCCGGGCGCCGGGCGCGGCGGGAAAACCGCCCGGCAACCCCATCGTGTTGATCCCCGCCCGCCTGCAGGCGACACGCCTGCCCGACAAACCGCTCGCCGAGATCGCCGGCGAGCCGATGATCGTCCATGTCATGCGCCGCGCCCTGGAGGCCGATATCGGCCCCGTGGCGGTGGCCTGCGCCGAACCGGCCATCGCCGACGCGGTACGGCGCGCCGGTGGAACGGCGTTGCTCACCCGCCCCGACCACCCCTCGGGCTCGGACCGCATCCACGAGGCGCTGAGCGCGCTCGACCCCGAGCGCACCCACGACGCGGTGATCAATATCCAAGGCGATCTGCCGAGCCTGGATGCCGCCCTGCCGCGCCGTGCGCTGGCGCTGCTCGACCGACCGGCGGTCGATATCGGCACCCTCGCCGCCGCGATCGCCGAGCCGGCGGAATTGGACGATCCGAACGTGGTCAAGGCCGTGGTCTCGGCCGAGGCCGGCGCCCGCCGGGGCCGCGCGCTCTATTTCAGCCGGGCCCGGGTGCCGGGCGGCGAAGGGCCGTTGTTCCACCATATCGGGCTTTACGCCTATCGCAGGGCCGCGTTGGAGCGCTTCGTCGCGCTGCCGCCGAGCCCGCTCGAGAAACGCGAGCGGCTGGAACAACTGCGCGCGCTCGAGGCCGGCATGCGTATCGACGTGGGGTTCGTTGACACGGTTCCGCTCGGTGTCGATACTCCGGCCGATCTCGCCCGGGCGCAGGCCCTGCTGGGCGGGGCCAAATAGACCATGTCTGAACGCGCACGCACCAAAGCGGCCGAAGCCGAGCCGCCGGACGACACCGTCGCCTTCCAGGGCGCGCCCGGGGCTTATTCCGACCTCGCCTGCCGCGAGGTCTATCCCGCCATGCGCAGCTTGCCGTGCCGCACCTTCGGCGAAACCTTCGCCGCGCTCACCAAGGGCCGCGCCGCGCTCGCCATGATCCCGATCGAGAACTCGGTGGCCGGGCGGGTGGCCGATATCCATCAGCTTTTGCCCGAGTCCGGCTTGCATATCGTCGGCGAGCATTTCCAGCGCGTCAGCCACCAGCTCCTCGCCTGCAAGGGCGCGACCGCCAAGACGCTCAAGACGGCGCATTCCCACATTCACGCCCTCTCCCAATGCCGCAACCTGATCGAGCGCATGGGGCTTCAGACGGTGGTTCATGTCGACACCGCGGGCGCGGCGGCGGAGATCGCCGCGCGCAAGGATCCGACGATGGCGGCCATCGCCTCTCGCCTGGCGGCGCAAATCTACGGCCTCGAGGTGATCGAGGCCGGGATCGAGGACGAGGCCCACAACACCACCCGGTTCATCATCCTGGCCCGCGAGCCGATCGACCCGGACCCGGCGACGGGGCCTTTGGTGACCACCTTCGTGTTTCGCGTGCGCAATGTGCCGGCGGCGCTCTACAAGGCGATGGGCGGCTTTGCCACCAACGGGGTCAACATGACCAAGCTGGAAAGCTATATGGTGGAAGGCTCCTTCACGGCGACGCAATTTCTCGCCGATATCGAAGGGCATGTGCGCGACGCCAACGTGGTGCTGGCCATGGAAGAGCTCGATTTCTTCTCGCGCAATGTCAGGGTTCTCGGCGTCTATCCCGCCCATCCCTACCGTTTCGAGGCCTTTGGCAGTAGGGATTGATCAGCCCGGTAGGCGCCCGTCCAGCCAATCCTCGATCAGGCGGCGGGCGATCGAATAGGCGCCCGGCATCCGGAACGAATCGTCGTCCGTGCGGTTTTGCAGGTCGGCGCGGCGGTACCAGTCCGCGCTTTCCAGCTCGTCGGTGTTGACCGTCAGCGTGCCGCCGACGGCGCGCGCCATGAAGCCGACCATCAGGGCGGAAGGAAACGGCCACGGCTGCGACGAGTGGTAGCGCACGTCGGCCACCACGATGCCGGATTCCTCGAACACCTCGCGCGCGACCGCCTCTTCAAGGCTTTCGCCGGGCTCGAGAAAGCCGGCCAACGTCGAGTGCATACCCTTGGGCCAGATCGTCTGACGGCTCAACAGGCAGTGTTCTCCATCGTGCACAAGCACGATAATGGCCGCGTCGGTACGCGGGAAATGCACCGCCGCGCAGGCCTTGTCGGTGCACAGCCGCTCATGCCCGGCCTGAATCGATGCCGTTACGGCGCCGCACACACCGCAATGGCGGTGGCGCGCGTGCCAATACAGAATGCCGCGCGCATAGGCCAGCAGCGCGGCCTCGTCGGCCGGTACGATCTGCACCAACTGTCTGAGGTCCATCAAGGTGGCCTCGGGCGCATGGGCGAGCAGCTCCGCCTCCGCGATAGCGGAGACGTCGACCGCGAAATGCGCGGCCTCGCCATTGTGCGGCTCGGCGGGCACGCCAAGCAGCGCGGTTGTCGCGCCGCCGTCGATCAGCTCGCCGAGGGAGGTGCGGGAATAGAACGCGGCGCGCGGCTCGGCGCCGTTGAGCACCACATTTTGTTGCTGCCACACCGGGATGAAGCGGCTCGCCGGATCGCCGAGGCGCGCGGCGAGCCAGCCCTCGTCCTTACGCAAGAGCGCCGCGCGATCGAGCGGCACGCCGGAAAAAACGTTGCCTCGACGAGGGGCCAATGGCTGCATGGCGAAACCCTGGCACAGTCGTGCGCCACCGTCAAAGCCGTCACGGCGCAACGCGCGCGGTCGCCGCGGCGGCCGCATCACAGCCTTGCGACGGCGCCGGCGAAAGCTGATATAGTGCCCTTCGGGAGGTTGGCGGCGGACGGTTTCCTCGCTAACCCGGTCAGATCCGGAAGGAAGCAGCCGTAACGAGCACCAAACCGGGTCGCTAGTCCGGCCTCCCACCGGATAGGCGCGGCTCATATTGCGTGTGAGCAAATATTGCGTGTGAGCAAGAATTGCACCTAACGAAGCCGCGTTCCCGGCCGCCCACCGCGGCAAAGGCAACAACGCCGACGGAACCTCGATGAGCGACGAAACCGCCGCTCCGTATCGCGTTTTGGCCCGCAAGTACCGGCCGACCACGTTCGCCGAGCTGATCGGGCAGGACGCGCTGGTGCGCACGGTGAGCAACGCGATTCGGACCGGGCGCCTGGCGCATGCCTTTTTGCTCACCGGCGTGCGCGGCGTCGGCAAAACCTCGACCGCCCGTATTATCGCCCGCGCCCTCAACTGTATCGGGGCGGATGGCGCCGGCGACGTGACGCCGAACCCTTGCGGCGTGTGTGAGCATTGCGTCGCTATCGCGGCGGACCGCAATGTCGATGTGATCGAAATGGACGCGGCCAGCCGCACCGGCGTGAACGACATCCGCGAACTCATCGAAGGCGTGCGCTACCGGCCCACCTCGGCGCGCTTCAAGGTCTATATCATCGACGAGGTGCACATGCTCTCGGCCTCGGCCTTCAACGCGCTCTTGAAAACGCTGGAAGAGCCGCCGCCGCACGTCAAATTCATTTTCGCCACGACGGAAGTACGCAAACTGCCCGTGACGGTGCTGTCGCGTTGCCAGCGCTTCGACCTGCGGCGCGTGGACATGGCGCGCTTGAGCCAGCATTTCGCCGCGCTCGCCGAGCGCGAGGCGGTCGACATCGAGCCGGGTGCCCTGGCTCTGATCGCGCGCGCCGCCGACGACTCGGTACGCGACGGCTTGTCGCTGCTCGACCAGGCCATCGCCCACGGCGCCGGCTCGGTGAACGAAGCGCAGGTGCGCGACATGCTGGGCCTCGCCGACCGCTCCCAGGTCTTCGAGCTGTTCGAGGCGATGATGCGCGGCGATCTGAAGGCCGCGCTCGAGGGCCTGCGCAGGCAATATGACGCGGGCGCCGATCCGCTCGTCGTGCTGCAGGATTTGCTGGACCTGACCCACTGGCTGACACGGCTGAAGGTGGTGCCCGAGGCCGCCGACGACCAGGCGGTGCCGGAGCTCGAACGCGCCCGCGGGCGCGACTGGGCCGCGCGCCTGGCAATGCCTGTCTTGACCCGCGCCTGGCAGCTGTTGCTCAAGGGTGCGCAGGAAGCGCGCGGCGCGACACGGCCGCTGATGGCGGTCGAAATGGCCATCGTGCGGGTCGCCTACGCGGCCGATCTGCCGACCCCGGCCGAGGCGATTCGCGCCCTCGAGCAGGAACCGACCACCGAGTCGGGCGACGGGTCGGGCGCTTCGACGCACGCTGCTTCGGCACGCGACGCTCCGGCACGCGACGCCTCGGCTGACAGCGCGCCGACAGTGGATGAGACCGGCGGCGCCGGGCCCACGGCCGTCGCGCCCCGGCCGCCTATGAGCGTGGCCTCGCACGCGCCGCATGCCGCGAGCGTTGGCGCGCCCGCGCCCGCAGTTGAGCCCGAGCGCCGCGCCGATCATGAACCGACACATGATCCGGCAATGGCGCATCCCGAGAGCTTCGCCGATCTCGCCGCGCTTGCGGAGCGGCGGCGCGAGCCGCTGCTGCATGCCTCGATCATGAACGACATCCATCCGGTGCGCTTCGAGCCCGGATCGATCGAGTTCCGCCTGAGCGACGCGGCGCCGAAAGACCTGCCCAGCCAGCTCGCCCAAGAACTCCAGGCCTGGACCGGCCGGCGTTGGATCGTCGCGGTCTCCGACGAGCAAGGCGAGCCGACCTTGCGGGAGCAAGCCGAGACCGCGCGCGCCCAGGCGCAAGCCGAAGCCCAGGCCGCGGCGGCGGACGACCCGGTGGTGCGCCAAGTCATGGAGACCTTTCCCGGCGCCACGATTCGCGAGGTCCGGACTACCGCGCCGCGCGACGACAGACCGAATGACGTCCACAACGGAGACGAAACCCCATGAAGAATATCGGCCAAATGATGAAGCAGGCACAACAGATGCAGGCCAAGATGGCCGAGTTGCAGGAGAGTCTCGAAGCGGTCGAGATTTCCGGCGGCGCGGGCGGCGGCCTGGTGAGCGTGACGATGACCGGCAAGGGTGTCATGCGCGTGCTCAAGATCGATCCGTCGCTGCTCAACGCCGAAGAAGTGGAAGTGCTCGAGGATCTGATCGTCGCCGCCTGCAACGACGTCAAAGGCAAGGTCGAGGCCCATCTGAACGAAGAAATGGCCAAGCTGACCGGCGGCCTCAATCTGCCGGCCGGTTTGAACCTGCCGTTCTAGTACGCCGGGGAATTTCACGCACGCCCAGCAGTTGGTGTCATGGCCGGTGCCGCAATCGAACAGCTCATCGCGCATCTGAGCAAGCTGCCGGGACTTGGCCCGCGCTCGTCGCGCCGCGCCGTGCTGCATCTCTTGAAGCGCCGCGAAACCCTGCTGGTGCCCTTGCTCAAGGCGCTCACCGTGGCGGCGGAAGAGGTTAAAGCCTGCGGCCGTTGCGGCAATCTGGACACCGTCGATCCCTGCGCCATCTGCGCCGACCCCGAGCGCGACGACACCGTGATCTGCGTCGTCGAGGAGGTCGCCGATCTTTGGGCGCTGGAGCGCACGCACGCCTTCAAGGGCCGCTACCACGTGCTCGGCGGCATCTTGTCCGCCCTCGATGGGATCGGGCCGGAAGACCTCAATATCGCCGGCTTGGTCGCGCGCGCGCGCGAGCCCGCGGTGCGCGAGATCATCCTGGCCACGAGCGCCACCGTGGACGGGCAAACCACGGCGCATTATCTCACCGACCGACTGGCCGGGCTCGAGCGCATCGTCTCGCGCCTGGCGCACGGCGTACCGATCGGCGGCGAGCTCGATTATCTCGACGACGGCACGCTGAGCACGGCGCTCAAGGCCCGCCGACCTTTTTGAAGCTTTTCCGATTCAAACAGCGCCGGCCCGCGTCAGCGGATAACGCGCTAAGAGGCTTTTTCGGCCGGCGCCGTAATGGGCGGGCTGGAAAGGGCCGGGGTGGCATCCGGCTCCGGTTCGAGCTGAACGTCTTCGATGCGATCGGCCCGGCGCGCCACTTTTTCGGTGGAAACGCGGATCTGGCGAACATCCTCGCCCGCCTGATCGAAATGGCGCTGCAACTTGGCCGCGCGCTCGTCGAGGCGCGCCACGTCGGCGAGCATCAGGTGAACTTCACGCTGGATCAGCCCGGACTGCTCGCGCATGCGCACATCCTTCAGAATCGCGCGCACCGTGTTCAGCGTCGCCCACAGCGTGGTGGGCGAGACAATGAAGACCCGGGCGCGATACGAGGCCTCGACCACGTCGAGAAAATTGGCGTGCAGCTCGGCATAGACCGCCTCGCTGGGCAGGAACATGAGCGCCGCGTCCGCGGTCTCGCCCGGCAGGATGTAGCGCTCGGCAATGTCCTTGACGTGCGTCAGGATCGCCGCGCGAAAGGCGCGCCCGGCCACCGTTTTGGCGCTCTCGTCCACGGCCGCGCACAGGCTGCGGTAGCTCTCCAAGGGAAACTTCGCGTCGATCGCGATGGCGCCGGGCGGGTTCGGCAGCGTGAGCAGACAATCGGCGCGCCGGCCCGATGACAAGGTCGCCTGAAAGCGATAGGCGGACGGCGGTAAGACCTGGGCGACCAGATCGTTGAGCTGGATTTCGCCGAAGGCGCCGCGCGCCTGCTTGTTGGACAGGATGTCTTGCAGCCCGACCATTTGGTTCGACAGCTGGGTGATGTTCTCCTGCGCCTTGTCGATCACCGCGAGGCGCGCCTCCAGCTTGCCCATGGTCTCGAGCGACTGCACGCTCGATTTCTGGATACCCTCGCCGAGCCGCCGAGAAATCTCGGCCAGGCGGTCCTCCAAGGTCTTGCTCAGCAGGCGCTCCTGCTGGTGCAAGCGCTCGGCGACCGCACTTTGGGCCGCCCCCTGGATATCGGCCAGACCCTTGAGGCGCGCATCCATCTCGACCTGGCCCGCCCTCACCTGCTGGGCCATGCGGTCCACCTGTTCGAGCAACGTCGCCGAACCGGCGCCGGCGCCGCGGCCACGCACCAGCACGAACAGCGCGAGGCCGGCGGCAAGCGCTAGAAGCGCGACGAGAATCGGTAGCACAATGTCCATATGCCGCCATAAGAGACCGCCCGCACAGTCCTGTCAAAGCCGATCGCCGCGAACCCCGAGCGCTTTCCATGACGCCAACCGACCTTGACGCCCTACCCCCTGTGTCATACCTAAGCTCCGGCAAACGCCGCGAGAAAGCGGCATCGCCGCATCTGAGCCATGACGATACGACCCATTATCATAGCGCCCGACCGGCGCCTGAAAATCCCCTCCGTGCCGGTGGACACGGTGGACGACGAGACACGCCGGCTGCTCGACGACATGCTGGAAAGCATGTATGCCGACGAGGGTATCGGGCTCGCGGCGATCCAGATCGGCGCGCCGAAACGCCTGGTCGTGGCCGATGTGCACCTCGGCGACGAGCCGCCGGCGCCGCTCAAATTGGTCAATCCGGAGCTCGCATGGACGTCGGACGAGAGGGCGCTTCGCGAAGAGGGCTGTCTCTCGTTGCCGGAGCACTATGCCAACGTCGAGCGCCCCGCCGAGGCCAAAATCCGCTATCTCGACGAGCACGGCGCGCCTCGGGAAATCGCGGCGAAGGGCATGCTGGCCGCCTGCCTGCAACACGAGATCGACCATCTCGATGGCATTCTTTTCGTCGATCATATTTCTCTGATCAAGCGCAGCATCATCCTGCGCAAGCTGGCCAAGGCGCGCCGGTCGCAAGCGGCCAGCGCCTGAGCGGGCCGGTCCACCGATGACCCGCTTGCGCCTGGTGTTCATGGGAACCCCGGAGTATGCCGTGCCCTCGCTCGAGGCCTTGCTGGCGGCCGGATTCGACCTCGCCTGCGTCTACACCCAGCCGCCGCGCCGGCGGGGCCGTGGCCAACGCGCGGAACCTTCGCCGGTGCAACGGCGCGCCGAGCAAGCCGGCCTCGCGGTGCGCGCGCCCCTGAGCTTGAAGGACGCCGAGGCGCAAAACGCCTTTGCCGCGCTCGAGGCCGACGCCGGCGTGGCGGTCGCCTATGGCCTGATCCTGCCGCCGCCGATTCTGCGCGCGCCTCGGCTCGGCTGCATCAACGCCCACGCCTCGCTCTTGCCGCGCTGGCGCGGGGCCGCGCCGATCCAGCGCGCGCTCATGGCGGGAGACCCGGAAACGGGCGTCACCATCATGCAGATGGACGAGGGGCTCGATACCGGGCCGCTGCTGCTGCAGGAGCGCGTGCCGATCGGCGACCAAACCACGGCGGCAGCGCTGCACGATCGCCTGGCCGCGCTTTCGGGCCGGCTTCTGGTGGAGGCGCTCAACGGGCTGGCGCAAGGCCGCCTCGCGGCCCGCGCGCAACCGGACCAGGGTGCGACCTATGCCAAGAAAATCGACAAGTCGGAAGGCTTGCTCGATTGGCGTCTCGCCGCGCCCGAGCTGGCGCGGCGGGTGCGGGCGCTCTCGCCCTATCCCGGCGCCCATTTCGAGCACGGCGGCGCGCGCATTAAGGTCTTGGCGGCGGAGTCGCGCCCGTCTTTGGCCGGCGCCGCCGAGGCCCCGCCCGGCACCGTGGCCGACGCCAGGCTCGCCATCGTTTGCGGCGACGGCACATGTCTTTACCCGTTGCGTTTGCAGCGGGCCGGCAAAGCGCCGGTGACGGTCGAGCAGTTCCTGCGCGGCTATCCGATTCCCGCCGGTAGCCGATTATCATGCCCCGCTACAAGCTGACCGTCGAGTATGACGGCACCGACTTCGTCGGCTGGCAGCGGCAGGCGAACGGTCTTTCGGTGCAACAGGCGATCGAAGACGCGATACGGGAATTTTCGGGCGAGACGGTCGGGGTCTTCGGCGCCGGGCGCACGGACGCCGGGGTTCATGCGCTCGGCCAATGCTGTCATCTGGACCTCACCCGCGAGCACCCGCCCGGGACGGTGCAGGATGCCTTGAACGCGCATTTGCGGCCGCGGCCCATCTCGGTGCTGGCCGCGGAATTGGTGCCCGCGGAGTTCGATGCGCGGCGCAGCGCACGTCAGCGCAGCTACCGCTACCGCATCGTCAATCGGCGCAGCCCACTCGCGATCGAGCGCGATCGGGCGTGGCAGATCGCCAAGCCACTGGACGCCGCGGCGATGCATCGCGCGGCCCAGGCGCTCGTCGGCGAGCACGATTTCACCAGCTTTCGGGCCGCAAATTGTCAGGCGCGCACGCCGATAAAGACGCTCGAGCAGCTCGATATCATACGCGAGGGCGAGGAAATTCGTATTACGGCGCGCGCCGGCTCGTTTCTGTACCACCAGGTTCGGGCCATGGTGGGCACCCTCGCCTGGGTCGGCGAGGGCCGCTGGCGCGAGGACGACGTGAGGCAAGCGCTGGCCGCGCGCGACCGCCGGCGCGCCGGACCCACCGCGCCGCCTTGCGGTCTCTATCTCGTGGCGGTGACCTACTGAAAAAAAGAACGACACGCGGTGGCCCGCGCGCCGATGCGGCCGGCTAGCCCTTCTTAGCGCGGGTTTTCCGCGCCCCTGTTTTGCTCGTCTTCTTTTTCGCTTTTGCTTTTGCTTTTACTTTTGCCTTGGCCGTGGGCTTCGCCTTGGCCTTTGCCGCTGTCTTTTTCTTGCGCGTGGCCAGACCCAGCTTCTTCTTCGTGCCCTCGATGCCGGTCTCGTACACGTTATGGGCAAAGGCGCGGGCTTCGGCCACTGTCACGCCCTTCTTGGGCTTGAAGCGGCTCGACCATTCGATCGTGCTGCTGCGGCTCGAGTTCCGTCTTACCCGGATCGTCGCCGTATAGTCGGTGAATGGAACCAGGTTCTTCGGCTTGTCGATGACCTCGTACACCTGAACGAATTTCTTGGCGTCATATTTCAGGAGCCGCTCATAGACCTTGCCGCTGGCGCCCTTGATCGTGAGTGCGCGCACCACGCCCGGCCGGTCGAGCTCACTCTTCGCGATGACCTTCGGCATGATGGCCGGGAGATTATTGAACCCTCCCAATACGTCCCAGACCTGGTCGGCGGACGCGGCGATCTTCGCCGATACGAACGCTTTGGTATGCGCCATGCCAAATTCCCCCTGCATTTTGCTGCTTGCTTCTATTGGCGCGCATGGTGACCGAAAATAAATTCGCTGGCAACAATTCCGCTTGCCTCGGCGGCGTGTCGATGCGGCGATATCAAACTGCTGAGCGCCGGTTTTTTAGAACTCCCGAGCCCGAAATTACCTGCGCCGATGCCTCTTCGCTGTGCGGCGCCATCAAGTGCGCACCGGCGACGCCGGCGATATCTTGCAGCTCCTGGATCAGCTCGACGCATATCGCGCGGCCTTCGGCGGCGGGATCGGCCGCCTGATCGAGGCGCCGCACGATAGCGTCGGGGACGTGCACGCCGTAAAGATTCTCGGTCATCCAACGGGCCGAGCGCGCCGATGCGAGCGGCCCGATCCCGATCAAGATGCCGACACGCTCCGCAATGCCCAGATCGCGAAGCCGCGCCATGTAGCGCCGCAGCACGGCCATGTCGAAACAATACTGGGTTTGCACGAAATCGATGCCGGCGTCGATCTTGCCGCGTAGCGCATCGGCCGTGAAATCCGGCGCGGGGTCGTGTGGCGCATCGGCCCCGCCAATCAAAAGGCGCGGCGGCACTTCGATCTTGCGCCCCGAGGGAAAGCTGCTCTGATCGCGCATCTGCCGCACGACGGCGATGAACGCCGACGAACTCAGATCGAACACCGGCTTGGCGTCGGGCTGATCGCCGGTCTCAACGCGATCGCCGGTCAGGCAAAGGATACTGGGCACGCCGAGCGCCGCGGCACCCAGCACATCGGCTTGAAGCGCAAGGCGATTGCGGTCTCGCATGGTGAACTGGAGCACGGGCTCGATCCCGGCACGCGCCAGAATCGCGGCCGCGGCGAGCGGCGACAGATGGGCCCGCGCACCGGCGCCGTCCAACACGTTCACCGCGTCGGCCAGGCCCTTGAGGCAGCCGGCGCGCGACAAGACGGCGCTTGGATCGGCCGAATCGGGCGGTCCGGTTTCGGCGGTGATGGCGAAATCGCCGCGACGAAGCACCGCCTCGAGGCCGCCCTCGGTCAGCCGACGGTCGTCACGCGCCCGCGTCATGCCGGCCGCCTTCGTCGCCACGTTGGTGCATCGCTCGCCTCTTGAACCATCTACGCCGTCGCCGGATGCCGACGAACGCCCTACAATAGCGGTTGGGGAAGGCGAAGGAACAATTTCGAACACCAGGGAGGAGGGGCTTGCCGAAACGCGCGCACGGTAAATCACCGTTCCGGTTTTTCGACAACCGGGAGAAATACCTTCTGTTCGTCACGACCTGCAGCGAGAAGTGGGAGATCGCCGCGCGGGTCGATCGCGAGCTTCGGCATGTCCAACCCCATCCGCCGGCGCTGAAAATATTCGACGCCGGCATGGGCGACGGCACCGTATTGGCGCGCGTGATGCGCTCGCTGCACCAGCAGTTTCCCACCATTCCGTTCTTGCTCGTAGGCAAGGAGATCAGCCTGGAGGACGTCCGGCTGACGATCGAAAAGCTGCCCGATCGGTTTTTCGAACATCCCCAGACGGTTTTCGTGGCGACCAATCTTTATTACTACGAAGCGCCCGGCCTTATGCCTAAGGCGCCGGCCATGCAGGGCAAGCTGAATTGGCACGAAATTGCGCTGGACGGCACCACCACTTATGCCTTCGATCGACAAATCAGAGAGCTCCACCCCGTGCTCAGCGCCTGCTGGCGCACGCGTACAAGCGCCAAATCCGGCAATCCGCGTTATGTCCAACCGACTGTGCTGGTGATCTATCGCAAAGACCATCGCTTCGCGCTGGATCGCGTGATTCCGCGTCTGGGAGAGGCGGACGGCCAATATGATCTCGTTCTCGCCTCGCAACCCTATCAGGCCCGGCTTGCGGCCGAGACCAAGATACGGAACGTGCTCGCGCCGCTTTGCGAGGCACTGGCGCCGGGCGGGCGCATGCTGGTCATCCAGTCCACGGGCAATGATCCGGGCATGGAAATAATTCGGAAAGTCTGGCCCGACGAGAACCCGTTTCGCACGCCGCGGCGCATGTTGGTCGAGGCGCTGAAGCAGGCGCACAGGCGAGGGCGTCCCAAATATCGTTGCCTAATCTATCCGGATCATCGCTCGTTGTTCCGCTACGGCCTGCACACCCTGCCATCCGAAATCAGCGACAACATCGGCACCTCGACGCTGCTCGCGGCCTGGAACGCGGCCGTCTATGTGGCGCAAATCGAGGATGCGCGGCTGGTCCCGGTCTTGCGCGACGGCGCCTATTTGGAAGCGACCAAGAAGGTGGTCCGCCGCCACGGCGGTTTGTGGTTTACCAACGAATCCTTTGCCGTGGTGCGCCCGCGGCGCTAGCGCATATCCCGCTCGTGCGAGTTCCGTTTAGGCCTCTCGACGGCGCAAAAAAATCCCGCGCCGGGCGGCGCGGGAAAGTTGGTCCGGGGAAGACGGACCGAACAAATCCGTCGTGCCTGCGGGCTCCGGAAGGGAGGATCGGGCGGAGCCCCCAATGTCCGCGAACGGGGAGACCGACCGTGTCGGATTAGTCCCTATCGTCATTAATCCGGCGCGGTGTTGCTATCATTTGAAATCGGTCGGACTCGACGAGTTGTCCAATCACGCCGCGTCAATCCGGCGTGAACGCACAAAGAAGCTGTTTGTTGGCCCGGCGAAGGGTATCCTCTGTCCGCGAAGGAAGGCCAACAGACGGACCGAATCCAATGCCTTTTGTAAGTCGAGACGACGACGGCAACGTCATCGCTATATTCGACCGGGCGAACGAGCGGGCAGAGCAGGAGCTTTCGTCGGACCATCCCGATATTCTGGATTTCTTGGACCGCACCGGCGGCTCCAGCGAAGTCCAAGTCAACCTGTCGAGCAGCGACCCCGACATGGGCCGTGTGCTCGAAGACCTGATTCAGGTTTTGATCGACAAGCGCCTCATTGCCAAGAATGACCTGCCGTCTCCGGCGCTGGACAAGATCAGCTACCGCAAGCGGCTCAGAACCGAGCTGCTGCGTCTCTCGCAATTGGTCTCCGACGACGAAGACAAAATCATCTAGCGTTTTCGGGGACAGGAGCCACTGTTCCCACTATTTCTGTCCCCATTAATCCGCCAAACCGGGGCAAGAAAAACCATGGACAACATTCTGAGCGGCCTCAGGGTGATCGAAGGTTCGGCCTTCGTCGCCGCGCCGCTCGGCGGCATGACGCTCGCGCAACTCGGCGCCGATGTGATCCGCTTCGACCGCATCGGCGGCGGCCTCGACTACCGGCGCTGGCCCGTGACCGAAGACGGCGACAGCCTGTATTGGGCGGGGCTAAACAAGGGCAAGCGCTCGATCGCGGTCGCTTTGGCTCACCCCGAGGGCCGCGCCTTGATCGCGGGGCTGATCGGCGCGCCCGGAACGAACGCCGGGCTCTTTCTCACCAACCTGCCGGCGCGCGGCTGGCTCGCCTATGACAACCTGAAACAAGGCCGGGACGATCTCATCATGCTCGCCATCGTCGGCAATCCCGATGGCACGACGGCGGTGGATTACACGGTGAACTGCGCGGTGGGTTATCCCCTGGTCACGGGCCCGGCGGAGCACGACCGCCCGGTCAATCACGTGCTGCCGGCGTGGGACGCGCTCTGCGGGCTGCACGCGGCGGTCGGCCTGCTGGCGGCCGAGCGCCACCGCCGCCAGACGGGCGCGGGCCAATTGGTCAGGCTCGGCCTCGCCGATGTCGCCTTCGCCTTGGTGGCGGCGCTGGGCAATGTCGGCGAAGTGCAGATCGACGGCGCCGAGCGGCCGCGCATCGGCAACGACGTTTACGGCTCCTTCGGCCGCGATTTCGAGACCAGCGACGGCCGGCGCGTCATGCTGACCGCGTTCACCGCCAAACAGTGGCAAGCGGTCGGCGCGGCCACCGGGCTGGCGAAGCGCTTCGCCGAAATCGAGCGCGCACGCGGGCTCGACCTCGCCGACGAGGCCGACCGCTACGCCGCCCGGCACGAGATCTTCGCCTTGCTGAAGCCGTGGTTCGCCGCCCGTACACTGGCCGAAGCACGCGCCGCGCTCGACGCCGAAGGCACCTGCTGGGGGCCCTATCAGAGCTTCACGCAAATGGTTCGCGAGGACGCCCGCTGCTCGACCGCAAATCCGCTGTTTCAGATGGTCGATCAGCCCGGCATCGGGCAAATCCTGAGCCCGGCCTCGCCGCTCGATTTCGCCGCCGCGCCGCGTGGCGCCGTGGCGCGGGCGCCACGGCTCGGCGAACACACGGACGAGATCTTGGCGTCGCTGCTCGGGCTCGGCGATGGCGAGATCGGCAAGCTGCACGACAAGGGTGTGATCGCCGGAGCCGCTTGAACGAAACCCGCTCAGATGCCTTCGACGAACAGGAAACTGCCGCGCGAGGCGCTGAGACGCATGGGTAGAATTTTCTGATAGGCGGGCGAGTTGTACCAGGCCCGGGCCTGCTCCAAGCTCGGAAACTCCAAGACAACCAAACGGTTGGGCTGCCAGTCGCCCTCCACCACATCGGTCTCGCCGCCCAGCACCAGAGCCTTGCCATCGAAGGGCGCAATCGTCGGGCCGGCCTGCTCGCCATATTTGGCGAACAGATCCGGATCGGTCACTTCGATATCCGCAATCACAAAGGCTGCCATCGTTTTTCCTTCCCGTTATGTGCGTTGCCTCGGCCGCTCGTCATGGCGCGCCGCTCAGACGCCTTCGACCAATATCACATTGGCACTCGCCGCCTTGAAGCGAAGCGCCTTGGCCACCGAATATTCGGGCGAATCGTACCAGCGCCGGGCCGCGGCCGCGTCGTCGAAGGCGACCATCACCAACCGGCCCGGGGCCCATTCGCCTTCCACGGTCTCGTGCGGCCCACCGCGCACCACGAAACGCCCGCCATATTTCTCGAGCGTCGGCGGCACCAGTTTCCGATACTCGGCGTAGGCTTCCGGGTCGCTAACATGGACATCGACGATGAGATACGCGGCCATGATGTTGATTTCCCCTCCTTGTCGCGATGCCCCGGGTTGCGATGCCCCGGGTCGCGACGCCCCGGTGGCCCATACCCGCCGCCTGCGGCCCGGCCCGGTCGTGGAGCCCTCCGGGCAAAGAGTGCGGCGGGTTCGTCGGCGAGAATAGTCCGCGGCGCAAGGCCAAACAACAGGCTAGCAGCGATTCGCGCTCCCCGTCTGGACAAACCCGCGCCGCCGTCTACCATGCGCTATTCGGTGCAAACGAGGCCAGACCATGGCGGATCCCAAATATTTCAAGCTGGAGACCCTGAGCCTGCACGCGGGCCAGAAACCCGACCCGGTGACCGGCGCCCGGGCGGTGCCGATTTACCAGACCACGTCGTTCGTCTTCCGCGACACCGAGCACGCCGCGTCGCTGTTCAATCTCGAGCGTGCCGGCCATATCTACTCGCGCATCTCCAACCCCACCGTGAGCGTGCTCGAGGAGCGTATCGCCGCGCTCGAAGGCGGCGTCGGCGCGGTGTGCACGGCGAGCGGCCAAGCGGCCTTGCATCTGGCGGTGGCGACCCTGATGGGCGCCGGCGGGCATATCGTCTCGTCGGCCTCGCTTTATGGCGGCAGCCACAATCTGTTCAGTCATACCCTGCCGCGCTTCGGTATCGAGACCACCTTGGTCGATGCGCGTGACCCGGCGGCTTTCGGCGCCGCGATCCGGCCCGAGACGCGGCTCCTGTTCGGCGAGACATTGGGCAATCCGGGGCTCGAGATCATGGACCTGCCGGCGGTCGCGGCGGTGGCGCACGAGAACGGTCTCCCGCTGCTGATCGACAGCACCTTCGCGACCCCCTATCTGTGCCGGCCCTTCGAGCACGGCGTCGACCTGGTGCTGCATTCGGCCACCAAGTTCTTGGGCGGGCACGGCATCGCCATCGGCGGCGTGCTCGTCGACGGCGGCACCTTCGATTGGGAGGCGTCGGGCAAGTTCCCGACCATGACCGAGCCCTATGAGGGCTATCACGGCCTCGATTTCGCCGAGGAGTTCGGGCCGCAGGCCTTCATCATGCGCGCCCGCGCCGAAGGGCTGCGCGATTTCGGCGCCTGCATGAGCCCGCAGAACGCCTTCCACATTCTCCAAGGCGTCGAGACCCTGCCCGTGCGCATGCAACGCCACGTCGACAACGCGCGCAAGATCGTGGCCTTTCTCGACGGCCACGACGCGGTCTCGTGGGTCAGCTATCCGGAATTGCCGAGCCACCCCGACCACGAACTGGCCAAGGTGCTGCTGCCCAAGGGCTGTGGCGCCATCTTCTGTTTCGGCATCAAGGGCGGGCGCGAGGCCGGCCGCCGTTTCATCGAGGCCGTCGATCTGCTCTCGCACCTCGCCAATGTGGGCGACGCCAAGAGCCTGGTGATTCATCCCGCCAGCACGACGCACCAGCAGATGGATGCCAGCGCCCTCGAGGCCGCCGGCGTCGGCGAGGACATGGTGCGGCTCTCGATCGGGCTCGAGGAGGCGCAAGACCTGATCGACGATATCGACCGGGGCTTACGCGCCTCGCAGAGGGGCTGAGCCATGGATATCACGGTCGATGGCCGGCGCGTGTTCGCGGCAACGGGCGGCCAGCCTTTCGATACCGGCCTGCCGACCACCCTGTTCATTCACGGCGCGGCGTTCGACCACACCGTATGGAAGTTGCAGGCCCGCTATTTTGCCTGGCACGGCAACAGCGTGCTGGCGCTCGATCTACCGGGCCACGGCCGCTCGGAGGGGCCGCCGCTCGGCTCGATTCCGGAGATCGCCGATTGGATCGTGCGCGTGCTCGACGCCGTCGGCGCGGCGCAGGCCGCGCTGGTCGGCCACAGCATGGGCGCGCTGATCGCCCTCGAGGCGGCCGGCCGCCACGCGGAGCGGGTGCGCGCCTTGGCGCTGCTCGGCGCGGCGACGGCGATTCCGGTCAACGACGCGCTCATGAACGCCGCCGAAGCCAACGACCATTTGGCCATGGACCTGCTCAACGCCTGGGGCTATGGCCGGCGGGCGCAATATGGCGGCCACCGCGTGCCCGGCATGTGGATGATGCGGGGCGGCCTGCGCATCCTGGAGCGCGCCGGCGAGGACCTGCTCTACACCGATTTGCGCGCCACCAACGCCTACAGCGAGGGCGAGGCCGCGGCAGACGCGGTGCGCTGCCCGACCCTGATCGTGATCGGCGAAAACGACGTGATGACGCCGGCGCCTCGGGGCCGCGCGCTGGCCGCTCGGATCGCCGGCGCGAAGGCCATGATGATCCCGCAGGTTGGCCACATCATGCTGGAAGAGGCGCCGGACGACACCCTCGACGCCCTGCGCGAC